>DATLAK010000012.1 GCA_035527535.1 Armatimonadota bacterium | reverse complement strand
GGGCGAATCCGACCCGGGCGGCCCCCCAGGCCATGAGTTGATGTTCAACTTCATCCAGGTCCAGCCGTACCTCGAAGACTGACGCACCGCCCTGCGACCGGGTGTATCGGTCACGCGCCCGCGAGACCACCTCGAGGCAGGCCGGCCGGGCTCTGGTTGGCTTGAACAGCCCGTGTTGTCGAGAAACTCATCTCAGATTCAGCGCGGCATCGAGTCTTTCCTTGGGATACGAAGCGCTGGATCGCGGGGTCGGGCGCGGCCAATGCACTTCCCCCGCAGATAAGCACCATCGCCAGTCCCAGCGCGCACGCGACGAGGGTAATGACGGCAATCCGCGTCATTCGCACCATCGTCGTTCCCCCAAGGTGATTTGTGCTCGAGATCCAATCCGACCCTGTGATGGGGCAGGCGGCGCGCCACGCCTGCCCCCCATAGCCTCGGCGAAGGGGGTGCCCCTGTGTGGCGTGGCTAGGCCCCTCGGGCCGCCATGGCGGTCGCGGAGCGACGTAGCCACTTTCGGCCGCGGCCTGCGGCTATGCCTCGCCCTCCGGCCGTTCGCGGCGCTGTCGGCGCGTGTGTGCCTCGTCGGTGGACAACCAGTGGTACCACAAATGCGACTGCTATCCGGCAAGCGACCTCTGGCAACCTCACCGCGGTTCGCCATTCCCCAGGAGAACACCACCGATAGCCGCGACCAGGACGCTGTAGAACGAGAGTCGGCAACTCGACGGAGCGACGTTGTTCGCCTCTCTGCATGATCTGGTCGTAGGCGTCCTGAAGCACATCCGTCCTGTTTGCGTCCATCAGCGCTGAACATCCCTGCACGAGGTTGGCGCGCCCATCGCCTCTCACCGAAATGCAGAGGATGTCATTCAACCGCCACGGTAATGGCGAACCGGCCGCAGGCCGCGCCCTACGGCTTGCAGAGGTAGACGTGCACCTGCTGCGGCTGGAACTCGTCCTCGATGACGCCTTCCTTCAGCGCAACCGCGCGCTTCTCCAACACCACCTGGGCGGTGCCCGAGGCCTTGGCCAGCTCGCGCGGCGCCAGCTTCCACCGCGCGGCGCTGTAGGTAGGATTGCAGGCGATGACCAGGAGCTCCCCGTCACGCTTGATGACACAGAAGTCGAGGCGCCGCTCGCCCTCGCGCAGCACCTCCGTGCGCCGATACGCGGCGACCAGGTACGGCTCCAGCGCCTTCATGTCCTTGAGATCGCGCTGGATGCCCGCCCACAGCGCCGGGTCGTCGTGGGACGCGATGTAGGTGTCCCCGCCGGCCCCCGGCCCCTTGGGATCCTGGTAGCGGAAATAGTGCACCCCCCGCCCGCCGTGGATGATGACCAGGAAGGCCATCGCTCGCTCTTCGGCGGGAGTAGCGAAGGGCATCGAACGCCCGGTGAACGCCTGCACCACGAACCAGGTTGGGATGCGCCCCTGGTTTTCCTGGACCGCCTCGTCCATGCGGTCCGCCACCTCGCGCGCGTCTTCCCCGAGGTGCCAGAAGGGGTAGAACGCGGGCAGCGCGATGTCGGCCACGGCGGTGTAGCGCGAGCCGCCGGCGGGACTGCCGTCACAGATCAGCGTCGGGTGATAGGGGTCGAGCATGCGCACCGCCTGGCAGATACGCCTCATGGTCTCCACCGGCACCTCGCGGTGCGAAGGCTCGTCCGCCACATACCACGCCAGCAGCGCCTTCTCGCGCGAGATCGTCTCGATCGTGGGCATTGACGCCAGGACCACCTGGAAATCCGCCAGCGCCTCCATAGCCATGCCCACGACCGCATACACCCCGTGGTCCGCGCACGCGCGCCAGAAGTCAGGCCCCCCACCGGTGAAGGTCACGTCGAAGCCCATCTGCGCAACGTCGGCGACCTCCTGGGGGGAGGGCCCCGCGTTGTAGATGCCCACCGGAAAGGTCGGCTTGCCGTCTATCAGCAGCGCCGTCCCCGCGTCGAAGCCGATGTGGCCCTTGCGGTAGCCGGGGTAATCCTGCGCCTGGCGAGCAGCGGGCTCCGTGGCGGCTTGTACGCGCTTGGCGAGATCGGACAGGCCAAGCCGGAGGCCGAGGAGGCGCGCCCGCGCATCGCCCAGGCGCGTTGCCTTGACGTCGTCGCGCGCCCACTCCACGTAGTACTTGCCGACCGCGACCAGGCGCCGCGTGAACTCGGCCGGCGAGTTGAGCGGGGGGTCGCCGAGCTGGGCCGCCATCTGGTCCAGCTCCTTGTCCAGGGTCCCCGCTTCCTTGAGCAGCGGCTCGGGCGTCACCCGCTCCAGCTCCAGCTGCGCCTGCGCCAGCATCTTGCCCTGGGCGTCCTCGATGCGCGCCTGCATCCGGCATCCCGGCTCGTCTTTGAGCAGGGTCCCCAAGGGCACGTGCTCGACTATGGTGTGGCGCCCCCCCACCTCACACCGGGAGGAGAATATGGGCCGCTCGGCGCCCTCGACTTGCACCACCAGGGTCTTCTCGTCCAGCGATTCCGGGGCCAGGCTGTCCAGGTAGACCTCCATGTCGCCTATGGCGGCGTAAGACGGGTATTCGCGCTGCGCGATGATGGAAACGTGGAAGCGCGGGGCGCGCGTCTCCTTGTAGGTGGTGACGATCCGCTGCTGCGGCGTCGGCCCCGGCTTGAGCAGAGACGCGTTGATGTTGGCGTTTAAGCGCGTCTGACCCCACAGAATGGACTGCGGACGGTAGGGCGCGCCGGTGGCAAGGCACACGACCCCGTCTTCGCCGCCGCACACGATCTCCAGCTTACCGTCGCCGTCCACATCCCCCAGGGCGGGCGTGGAGCCGATGCCGCCGCCCAGCTCCCACAGCTCGTGCCCGGCGGCATCCACGCAGTAAAGGTGCCCGTTGCCGCCGACGACTACCTCCGGCTTGCCGTCGCCGTTGACATCCCCCACCACCGGCGTGCAGTCGTACGCGCCCAGCTGGCCGCCCTTGGGCGTGAACTGCCACAGCAGCTTGCCCGAGGAGCTCAGGCACCGCAGCGCGTCCATGCACCCCACCAGCACCTCCAGCTCATCGTCGCCATTGAGGTCGGCCACGGAAATGGAGGTGCGGATGACCGTGCCCACCTTGAACTCCCACACCGGCGCCCCATCGGCGCCCGACACGCAGTGCAGCGTGCCGTCATTGGAGCCGTAGAGCACCTCCACCCGGCCGTCTCCCTCGAGGTCCGCCAGCACCGGCCCCGAGCCGCATTCTCCATTCGCCTCGCTGGCCCACACCTGGTTCCCGCGGCGGTCAATGCAATAGAGGTGCTTGTCGGGGGAGCCCACCAGGATCTCGGGCTGGCCGTCGCCGTTCACATCGCCTACCACCGGCGGATCGCCATAGTCCCCCACGGCGAGGAACAGCCACACCACGTTCCCATCGGCATCCAGGCAGTACAGGTGGCCGCCATCAACCCCGAAGAACATCTCCGACCGCCCCTCCCCGGTCACATCGGCTATCACCGCACCCCCGTGGTACACCCCCGCCGTCGGCAGCCACCGCCGCCACCTCAGCTTGCCCTCCGAGGTCAGGCAGATCGCGCGCCGCTCGCGCCCGACTGCGATCACCTCCACGCGCCCGTCACCGTCGAGGTCCGCCGCCGACACGTAGCAGATATAGCGGATCCTCTGCTGCTCCCGGTGTTGGAAGCGCAGCTTGCCCTGGCCGTCCACACAAAAGATCGAGCCGCTGGCCTCGGTGGCAAAGAGGATCTCGGGTTGGCCGTCGCCGTCTATGTCAGCCAGGGTGATCAGCCCGCTGCCCCCCGTGAATCGCCACTTCTCGGGCGGGGCCGCTCCCCACCCGGTGCTCGCCCCCACAGTCAGCGCCAACACGATACCCACCACGGTGAACCTGAACATAGAGCCCTTCCTTCCGCCAGTCTATATGCTACCGGCAAACACCACATATACTCTATTCTTGGCCCCGCTGCCGCTCACCTCCTGCCTGGTACCGCGTCGGCTCCCTCGGGAAATCCGGGGCCAGGCGCCCCCGGCTGCCGGGCCGGCTTTTCTGAACCCAGCGCAGAGATTCCTGAGCCGGGGTCTCTCAACCACCTGGTGGACTCGATACGGTCGGACTCTCCATAGGGTCAGTTGTAGGAGCCAGGCAACTGGTTCATTGCCGGAGCCGAGAGGATAAGGGCGGTTGCCCGCCGCCGCCGGGCAGCGGTGGATGTCACCCGCCAACGCTCGCGCCACTCGTGGCCCCCCACATTATCGCCTGCCCTTGGCCTTGACAGGTTGGCTGAACATCCGCCCTATACACTTATCGGATGCACGCCACGCGTGATAGGAGGGTAGGATGACCAAGGGAGGATCGGGGAAGATAGGTACGGGGAAGGGAGGGGGCAAGCGGCCGACTCGCTCGCTGCTGGGCGAGTTCCTGGATGCGCTGGCGCTGGAGGGGCGGTCACCGCATTCGGTGCGCTCGTATCGCCGGGATCTGGAGCCGTTGCTGGTGGCGCTGCCGACTCGCCTTGACCAGGTGCACCCTGCGGATTTGCGTGAGCATTTCCGCGCCCAGCAGCAGGCCGGGCGCGCGCCCTCCAGCATCAACCACGCCATCGCCGCCACGCGGTCTTTCTTCAACTTCCTGGTGGATAATCGAGTGCTCGATTCCAGCCCCGCCATGAGCTTGCGCTCCATCCGCGTGGGGCCGAGCCTGGCGCCCAAGCATCTGACCGTGGAAGAGGTGGATTCCCTGCTGGCCGAGCCGCGGACTGACACTCCGACCGGGGTGCGCGACCTGGCGCTGCTGAGCTTCCTCTACAACACCGGACTGCGAGTCGGCGAGCTGTGCGCGCTCGACCGCAGCGACGTCCAGCTTCCCGCCGACGGCTGGGGCCAGGTGCAACTGGTGGGCAAGGGTATGCGGATGCGCTGGGTGCCCGTCAACGCCCATGCCCGCCATACGCTGGAGGATTACCTCGCCTGCCGCGAAGACGATAACCCGGCTCTGTTCCTCAACCGCAGCGGGGAGCGCTTCTCGGTGCGGGGAGTGGCCCTACTGGTCAATCGCTACCTGCGGCGCGTCGGCATCACCGACCGCTCGGGACCGCACCTGCTGCGTCACACCTTCGCCACCCACGCCCTGCGCGCGCGGCCCAACCTGCGCGCTGTGCAGGAGCTACTGGGCCACTCCAGCGTGACCACCACCCAGCGCTACACGCATATGGATGCCGACGACCTGCGCCAGCAGGTGGCCGACCTGCCGGGGAATGGGTTCAGGCACTGATTCATCCTCGCCTCAGATTAGGGCACACGGCCAGGCTGCCACCCGGCTGGCAGCAGGAAGCCAGGCCGGAGCGATGGAAATTCTCACCCAGAAGCACAAGAGGCGGGTCGCCATGGGAATCCCGGGCTAATGGGGGGTGCCATGAACAGGCACATATCCATCACCTCGGTTTCACTGGTCGTGATCGCGGCGGCGCTGGTGGTGCTGGCAGCGGTGCCAGCCGAGCGCGACCGGGTGCGGTCGGCGATCAAGAACGTCGATTTCCACGCGAACGTCGGGCAGCAGGCAAGGGAGCGGCCATGGGACCCCGACGCGCTGCTGGCACTCGCCGCGGCTTGGACGCCCTACTACGGCCCCAAGCTGCCGGATGTCAAGGCCTACCGACCGCTGTTCAAGCTTAAGCCGGACTGGGCGGCGGCCTACCTACTGCTCGGTTACGGGATGGTCTCAGCCGTGCCCCTGGATCAGCCACGGGAGTTGGCAGCGTCCGGACAGCGTACCTATTACGCGGGCACTCAGTTTACTCGCCGCCAGCGGCAAGAGGCCGCAACCACCGCGCGAACCGTGCTGCAAGAGGCACGCGCCCTCGACCCGACGAACGCCGCCCCGGACTATCTGCTCGCCTATCTCGCGCTGGCCGAGCACCGCGACGATGATGCCCTGGGGCTGCTCCGTTCGGCCATGCGCAAGAACCACTGGAGCATCGGCGAGCGCGAGACCTGCATCGCCCGTTACAAGGCTAACGCGCGCAGGATGCCTCCGCTTGAGGCGGCGATGTTCGCGCGTGTGTGTACGTTCGTGCCCCGCAAATCCCTGCGCGATCTGGCGAGGGTAGTGACGGGGATGGCTGTGCTCGCGGAAAGAGGAGGGGATGCCAAGCGCGCGATCTTCCTGCGCGAGTCGGTGATGCACCTGGGCGAGCTGATGATGGCCGAGGGGTACACCAGTATTGAGGTTTTTGATGGACGCGCTGTCTGGGCGATCGGTTCCAGCGAGCCGCTTACACCTGCAGAGAGCGCGGCCGCGACCAAGGGACTGCCCAAGCCGAAACCCCGCGAAAGCGGCGAGAGAACCCAACCGTGGAATCTGGCTTTGAGAAAAGCGAGGCTAGATAAGACCGTTCGGTATCTGCGCGCGCATGGCCGCGCCGAGCTAGCCGAGCGCATCGTATCGTTCGGTCGTGCGTATCCTGCCCGCCAAGATCTCTTGAGTCGCGTTGTAGGCCGCGACGCCGCCGAAGTAACGATCCTGTTGAGGCTAATGTTGGGATTTCGCCAGGCGCTTTTCGCCCTCGCCGCCGCGATGATCCTGGCGGCGGTGTGCGGGCTCGCGTCCCTTGCGCTGGTAGTTCTGCGAAGGCGGCCGCGGCCGATTATCTGGGCGCGATGGAAGTGGGCGTTACTGATAGTTGCGTGCCTTGTAGGACCGCTCGCCATCGCGGCGGCACATGCTGGGTGGCGCCCCGGTAGGCCGCTGCCGGGTCTCTCAAATGACGATTACGAGTTGGACTGGCTCAGGCCGGCGCCGGTCATGGCGTTGGGGCTGCTGGTGGTGAGCACGCTGGTGGTAACATGGCGGCTCCGGCGCCGGGCCGGGATGCGCAACGGCGTGCCGGGGTTTGGGCGACACTACGTCGGCACGCTGGCGGCAGTGGCGGTTCCACTCACCGCAGTGGTCGCGCTGGGTTGCCTTGCAGTGTCGGTGCCGTTGGTGCTGAAGGCCAGGGAACGCGCCCAGCACTACCGGACGATGATCTACCACGGCGAACTCGACTATATTGGTCGCCAGCAGGTAGGAGAAATGCCGACGAACCGCCCTCCTCAGTAGGGAAAGGCGGTTCGCCGGTGCTTGCTGCGGACTGGTGCAGTATGCCTACGCCGACTGCGCCTCGAACACCTCCATCATCCGCACGAGCGGCGGCAGAAGTGGAATCAGCCCAGCGAGTGGGAGATTGTCCCGAACGTGCATCTGCCGGTCATCAGCGAGGACGAGGCCAACGCTGCTCTCAGCGCCCGGAAGCAGGCATTGGCGGCTCATGGCAGTCGCTCGGCGGGGATGTCACGTGTCAAGTCGCAGGGCAGCCGGTTCGTTCTGTCGGGCGGATTGTTCGGATGCGCCAGGTGCGGCGCAAGCATGACGGGGCACACGGATCGTGGCCGCGACGGCTATGTCTGCGGCGCTGCCAAGTATCGCCGGGGGCTGGGCTGCGGGTCCAGCATGTTCGTCGAGAAGCAAGTGGTCGAAACAGCCACGTGGGAGAGCGTCAAGGAACTCGCGGATATGGTGGCCAGCGCCCGGGGCAAGCGTGTGCTGGCCAAGCTGAATGACGGCCTGCGAAAGGAATGGGAAGAGCGCGGCGGGAAGGCCGCATCCGCGGCGCGGAAACGGCTCCAGCAGATTGACGAGAAGATAGCTAACGTGCGGGCTGCGCTGGAGGGCGGGCTCAAAGATGTCGCCTGGGCGAATCATAGGCTGGACGAGCTTGGGCGAGAGCGAGAAGCAGCGCTCGCGACGGGTGGCAGCACGGTGGGGCCGGCCGCGCCGCCGCGAGTGGACGAGGCAGAACTCCGGCGCTCTCTGGCCGATGTTGTTGCCCTGATGTCCGAGGCAACGAACGAAGAGAAGCGGGAGCTGGCGCGTCGGTTCCTGGACGGAGTGACGCTCTATCCTGACCAGCGCGAGCTCGAAGTGAGGGTGAAACTGCCGGCTAATACTGTACAACGTGTGGAGGCGGCGACCGGAATTGAACCGGTGTATAAGAGTTTTGCAGACTCCTGCCTTACCACTTGGCTACGCCGCCACGGCACCGCCCCGCGAACCAGTGGTCTGTCGGATCGCCCGGCCAGGGCCGACAGACGTTTATGGAGCGGAAAACGGGATTCGAACCCGCGACCCTCAGCTTGGGAAGCTGATGCTCTACCAACTGAGCTATTTCCGCTCCGCGTGCCCTCTACAGACTACGTAAGACTCTAGCCCATCGTGCCCGTCTGTGTCAAGCCCTCTTTGCGTACCCTCTTCGCGAGCGTGACTGCTTGCTTTGGCGCAGCAGCATTGCTACAATAGGGTGCCGGGGAGGCACAGCGTCCATGCGCGGAACGCAGTCGGCATACGATGTGCTCGGGCTGCCCTATGACGCGCCGCCGAGCCAAGTGCGCACCCGCTATCGCCAACTGGTGCGGAGATACCAGCCCGATCTCGAGCCCCAGGCCCTGCTGGAGGATGACGCCTTTCTGCGCCTGGTGCGGGCCTATCTGGTGCTGGATTCGCCGCGGCGGGCGGAATACACCCGGGTGGTGCGCGCCAGCCGCGGCGCGCCCCTGGAGATGCCTGATCTCTACTCCCGCCTCTCGCGCGCGGACCAGATCCTGCTCGCCGCCGAGGCCGGCGTCGCGCGGCGCCAGTTCAAGGCGGCGGCCCGGCTGGCCAAGGAGGCGCTGGAGGAGAACCCGCACAGCGCTCGGGGCTATGGCCTGCTCGGCGACATCCTGCGCCTGCAGGGCAAGTACGGCGAATCCATCTCGATGTACAACTACGCCATCCAGTTCGATCCTGACAATCGCCGCTACTGGCAACTGCTGGAGGAGGCCACCGCCCTGCGCGAGGGCCGTCGCGTCGCGCGCGCAACGGACGATGTACCGGGCCACTGGCATCGGTCGCTGCAGGTGTGGATCATGCTGGGCGCCGTCGCCGTCTTCATCGAGCTGTCGGTGCTGGTGCTGCGCGCCGGACGGGGGCCGGCGCTGTTCTTCGGCATCCCCGGGCAGATGCTCGCCATCGCCGCTCTGGACGGCGTCCTGGCCGGGCTTGCCCTAGCCGCCACCGACCTGCTGGCCCCCTACGACGATGAGATGATCTCATACTCGGTTGCGGCATACGGCGTCCAGACGGCCCCGGTCGCGGTGTTCGTGCTGCTGCCGGGCCTGGTATGCTTCTGGGTGGCGCTCCCGTTCTATGCGATTACCGCCTCCCTCGACGAGCACGCCTCGGCCTCGATCGTGCTCGCGCTGGGCGTCACCGCCGTGCTCACCGCCGCCTTTTCCTTCATCTACCCCGAAGTGCGCCTCGCATTCCTGATTTTCGGCGGTAATTTCGTCTGGGCGGGGCTCAACATCGGGTGGATGATCGGCAGCCTGCGGCGCACGGTGGCGGAGACGGATGAATACTAGCATTCAGCCTGCGGCCTACTTTTCCGACCGCTGCGCGTGCTTTTCCGTCTCTTCGGCGGCTTTCTCCCGCAGCAACTGGCGCTCCCACCCGGCAGGCGCGGTGGGCGCGGCCGTTTCCCGGCGCCGGCCCGCGCGCCGCGGGGCGGCCGGCGCAGACGCGCCTGGCTCTTCGACGCCAGTGAGTTCCCGGTGCCAGCGCGCGCGCCAGCGTCGCGCCTCGCGCGCCCGTGCCTTGATCTCGTCGTAGTCGAGGCCGGCCGCCTCCAGCGCGGCGCGCCAACTCCCGAAGTAGCACTTCTTCGCCGCCGCGGCGCACAACTGCGGATACTTGCGCTCGGCGACCGCCCAGCTCAGGCCCTCTCCTGCCCGGTGCAGCCGTGAGATCTCCGCCACGATCTTCTCACACGACCACTTGCTGATGCGCCAGCGGCGGCGCTGCCGGCCGCTGGCGCGCACCTGTGCGTAGTCAACCCCGGCCGCCGCCACCGCCGCTGGCCAGCTCCCGAAGTAGCGTTCCGCCGCGCTCACCAGCGGCCCGTCGCGCGCGCTAACCATGCCGGGGGTGAGGTCCGAGCCCTGCGCCCGCAGCGCGCGAATGCGCGTGATGATCAACTCCCGCGACCACTTGCGCTGCGGCATCAGCCGGCCTCCTGCGCGGCGGCGCCCGCCCGCTCCACGAGCGCGCGCAGCTCGGCGAGCTTGAACGGTTTCACCAGGTAGTCAAACGCCCCCTGGCGCAGCGCGTGCACCGCGGTCTCCACCGTCGGGTAGGCGGTCATGATAACCATGCGCGTCCCCCGCCGCTGCAGGCACTCGTGCTCCAGCAATTCCATGCCGTCCATGCGGCGCATCTTGAGGTCCACGAACACCAGATCGTAGCGCGCCTGCTCCAGGCGCGGCAGAGCCTCGTAGGCGGAGGGCACGATCTCCACGCGATGCCCCTCTCCCTCCAGCACCGAGCGCAGCACCTCCAGCAGTGCCTTGTCGTCGTCCACCACCAGGATGTCAAGCCCTGGTTTCATCCTCGCTCCTGCCGGCGGCCGGCAGCCGAATGACGAAGCGCGCGCCGGCGTCCGCACCCGGCGCCGCTGCCGGACTCCGCACGTAGATCTCCCCTTGGTGCATCCTTACCACCTGGTAGGCGATGGCGAGGCCGAGGCCGGTGCCTTCGCCTACCTCCTTGGTGGTGAAGAAGGGGTCGAAGACGCGTCCCCGATGATCCGGCGGAATACCCGGCCCGGTGTCAGTGATGGAGACCTCGACCTCGCCGCCGCAGTGACCCACCGTGACTGCTAGCTCGCCCCTTCCGCCCATGGCGTCGAGCGCATTGCGCACGATGTTGGCGAAGGCCTCGCGCAGGCGATCGCGCTCCATGCGCACCCGCGGCACGTGCGGTTCGTAGTAGCGCGAGATGCGCACCTCGCCCATGGGCACCGACGCCAGCGCCTCCTCCATCACGTCGCGCACATCGGCGGCTGCGAGGGCGGGTGGGCGCGAGTAGTCGAAACTCAGCAGTTGCCCCACGATCTCGGAGATGCGACCCGCCTGGTCGGAGACCGCGCGCGCCAGATTGCGCTCGCGTTCGTCGGCGGCGGACTCGTGCAAGCTTTCCGCAGCCATCGAGATGGTGGCCAGGGGATTGTTGATCTCGTGCGCCACCCCCGCTGCCAGTAGGCCGATGGAGGCCAGCCTCTCGCTCTGCGCGAGCTGCTGCTGGGCGCGCGCGAGCTCAAGGTTCTGGGCGGCGATTTGCTGCACCATGTGGTTGAAGCGCTCGCGCAGGCGCCCGATCTCGTCGTGGGCGCGCACCCGCGCCCGCGCCGAGAGGTCACCGCGCTCGACGCGGCCCATGGTGCGGATCAGCCGCGCGATGGGATAGTGGACCGCCGCGTGGACGACGAGGGCGATCGCCAGCACCACCAGCACGAAGGCGGCGACCTGCGCTCCCAGCATTCTCCGCAGCGCGTGCTCGGTGCGCCGCCGCGCCGCCGCCGCCGACACCGCGATCTCGATCCCGCCCAGCACCTCGCGCTTGCCGTGGCAGGCGGCGCACCGCGGCTCGGAGCGCACCGCCCACAGCAGGTGGTGGGTCCCGGCGGCGTCGCGATAGCGTTCTCTCCCCTGCGGCCGCCGCGCGGCCGCGCGGATGTGGCGCGCCGCCTGCGGCGAGGCGCGCCCGCTGTCGCCCGTCGGCGGCGCCCACGTCTTGCCCTCGGCGTCGAGGATGCGCACCGTGTCCACGCCCTCGCTCAGAGCCAACCGCGCCACCAGCGATCGCACCATCGCGTGCTGGCGATGCGCCATGCTGTAACGCAGGCTGCTGTCCACCGCCGCCTCCATCGTCTCGGCGGTCGTCGCCGCGCTCGCCGCCAGGTCGCGAGCCGCGAGGTCGGTCAGCACGTACGCACTGACCGCGAACGCCGCCACCAGGATGACGGCCACCGGCAGGATGACTTTCCATTTGACGCTGAGGGAGGTAATGAAGTCAGGCATGACGCAGGCGTCCCCCTCGCCACCCTGACAATTCGGCGGCGGGCGGGCGTAACCTCTGCGCTCCTGCGCCCAAAGGGAGCAGCGGCAAGGTGGCCGCGCGGCGTCAGAGGTGGCCCTCGGCGGCCGCGGGCGCGCAGTCACAGGAGGTCGAGCCCGGGGCCGCGCCGTCGCGCAGGAACTGCGCGCAGTCCTCGGGGCGGGTGGCGTTGATGATGAGGCCGGTCGCGTGCTCGAAACCGCCCAGGGTGGTCAGGACTGGCCGGATGTGCCAGTCCCAGTGGAAAGCCTCCCCCAAGCGCTGCCGCTCGCGCACCGGCGCCGAATGCAGGAAAGCGTTGTAGGGGGGATCGTTGAGCTTCTCGTAGACGCGGTGGCTGGCCTCGCGCATGGCCCCGCCGAAGGCGTCCACCTCCTCGTCGCTCATGTCGGTGAAGCCGGCCATATGGCGCACGGGCGTCACCGACAGCTCGAAGGGAAAAGCGGAAGCATAGGGGATGTAGCACGCGAAGTGGCGGTTGCGGAAGACCATGCGGCGGCCGCTGTCGCCCTCGTGGCGCAGCACCCGGCAGGTGACGCACTCGCCCGCACGCCGGTGGCGTCGCAAGGCGTTGGTGCACTCACGGCGCACCGCCCGCGGCACTATGGGCAGGGCGAAGAGCTGGGAATGGGGATGTTCGAGGGTCGCCCCCGAGCCCTCGCCTTGGTTGGTGATGATGGTGATGTAGCGCAGATGGTCGAGCTCGCTCAGGGCGCGGTAGCGATCCACATAGGCATGCGCCACCCGCTGCATGTGCGCCGTCGGCAGCACCCCCGCGTGCGCGTCGTGATCCGGCGACAGTACCAGCACCTCGTGGCGCCCGCTGCCCCGCAGCACGCGGTAGATCTCATCGCAGCGCACGCCCGGCTTGCCATCCTGCGCGAACGCCGGGTACTTGTTCTCGAACACCCGCACCCGCCAGTCCCGCTCGCCGTTTTCGCCGGCGTAATAGACCGTGGGCGGGGTCAAGTGCTCCCGACCGGCGCAGAAGGGGCACTCCGTCGGCTGGCGGCGAGCGCGGTGGGCGAACCCGTCGGGCCGCTGCGCCCGCGCCGTCGCCACCACCACCCAGTCATCGCTCACCGGGTTGTAACGCAGCTCGCTCATGTCTTTGGTCCCGCGCCCTGCGGGCGCGCCAGCGCCTCCCGGTAGATGGCGTCGTAGCGCTCCGCCACTCGCTCCCACGAGATGACGTTGTGGACATAGACGGCGAGGTCGCGCCGCATGCGCTCGCGCCGCGCCAGGTCGTTCATGACGGCGACCACGCGCTCGGCCATGACCTCCATGTCCGCCTCCACGTCGCCGGTGAAGGGGATCAGCTCCTGGTTGGCATCGCGGCAGAAGGCGCCCAGTCCCTCCAGGTCGCGCGCCAGGCAGGGGGTGTGCACCGACGCCGCGTGCGCCAGCACCCCCGACTGGCTCGCGTCCTTGTACGGCGCCACCAGCAGATCCGCCGCCGCCAGGCTCGCCAGGAACTGGTCGGGGGTGAACACCTTGCTGATGAGGCGCACGTTCTGCGGCGACCGGGCGCGCGCCACCATCGCCGCCAGATCGTCGTAGTAGGCCTGCTGCTGGGGCACGCGGATGCCGCCGACCGCCGCCAGCAGGGTGCGCTGATCGGTCAGCTGCGGATAGATATCGTCCCAGCGGGCGACCAGGTATTCATGGCCCTTGTTGTCGGCGAAGAAGCCGTTGAGCATGACCACCGGGCGATCGTCGAAGCCGAGCTGCTCGCGCCCCAGACGCCGCAGCTCGGCGACGCGCTCCGGCGGCAGCTCTTGCGCGCCGTGCTCGACGTAGCGCACGTTGTCGGGCACGTAGCCGATGTTGTCTTTGAGGCCCTCGACCTGGTATTGGGCGTGGGCGACCGAGACGCTGGTCAGCGGGATCAGCTCGGCGTAATGCTCCTTGTGCTCATCGCGCATGCGTCCGATCAGCGTGTGGTAGGTCGCCACCACCGGCAGGCCGCGCTCGCGCAGCCCGCGCACCAGCTCGACGATGCGCTCGCCGTTCTCGTGGACGCTGGCCTGGTAGAGGCCGAACTCGTGTTGCAGGTGAACGACGTCGCAGCCGGTGCGCTCGGCGATATAGGCGGCGGTCTTGGCAGGCCACTGCGGATCGCGGACGTCAATGATGGGGTGGACCTGTGCGCGAGCGCCGCCGCCCGCGCTGTCGGTGTGGCAGACCATCTCGAACGAGTGCCCCAGGCGGCGGATGGCATCGCTCTGCTCGGTGAAGTAGGTGGCGATGCCGCACGCCCGCGGTGGCCAGCTCGATATGCCGCAAACCTTCATCTGTTCCTCTGCTCATCCCACGGTCGGGGGCCCCTGGCTCCACCTCGGAGTCCGCCCGTCGCGCTGCTTTTCTTAGCAGCTATCCAATAAGATGTTACCCGATCACCTCCCTGGCCACTCAGGAGCGCCCGGGGCCTCCATGCGCCGCCGTCGCCGTCTGTCGTGCGCCCTCCTGGTTCGGTTACATATTCCACAACGACAGGGGGTGGCGCAACAGAAAAAGACGGCCTCTTTGTGGCGAGTATGGAGAGAGGGAAGGGCGACTGTGGGGTCCGAACAGGCTGACAGCGGGCCCGGCAGACGGGTTGCCGTGACTAGTGCCGTAACGATCTGCCCGGGACGCCGGCGGTTAGCAGCCCTCCAAGGTGACGCGGTTGACGTACGTTCTACCGTACGTTGCGGAGAGTTAGACGCCGCCCCACAAATCTCCTGCAAGAAGATTTTCCGCGCCCCTGTGGGGGGCTGGCGTCTCGTCCCCCCGCGTCCTGGGTTGGCGGCGCAATACGCACACTGTCGCATCTCGCCCGCAGCTCGGTCTATCAGGTTGCTGTGATTGGTGCCGTGACAACTTGTGCGGCCCAGCGAGGCGGGTCCGCCGGCCCCGCCGCGTGGCATCTGCTGGTGACGCCAGCGATCGGCAGTCCTGCGCAGTGACGGGTTTGCTTGCACGGCTCTGCCGTACGCCGAACAAGATCAGACGCTGCTCGCCGAAGTCCTGCCGGAGAGTTGCGAGCCTCGCCCTTCCACCGGGGGGCGCCGGGACGAGAGCAGACGCGCAATCCGCCGGTGCGGATCGATCGGCAGCGGCGTGGACGCCTCGCCCCGCCGGAGGCGCACGAGGCTCGCACGCTAGGCGAAGGCGACGCTGAAGAGCCGGGCCGCGCGCAGGCGGAAACGCAGTCTGACGGCGGCACCCTCCTCGTGCCCGAGGTCCGCTTCGCCCCTCCACGTCACCATGTTATCGAGCTCGTCGCCGCTGAGAGGGTCGCATTCGGCGAAGCCGCGCCCCGCCAGCACGTGGCCGTCCGCGCCGACCGCCTCGACCAGGGCGTAGCCGGCGGTCTTGGTGCTGAAGTTCAGGCGCACGGTCCTGCCGCGAAAGCGCAGCGGGAACAGCGCGAAGGAACCCTCCAGCGGTGCCTCCAGTGCCACCAGTCGCCCGGTTGGCCACCATGCCCAGGCCAGCGCGCCCATGGGAGGCCGGCGGGGGTGCTTGTGGGGCACCGGGGTGCCGGCGAACAGTATTCCCATGCGGTCGCCAGGCAATGGAACCAGCCCCAGACCGGGCGCCACGACGCCCGCGTCCCATGCCCGCGGCGGGCCGGGCCGGCACACCGCCCCGCCGGGCACGAAGTTCCACACTATGCCGTCCGGGCTGGTCGCCAGGTGGAACTCGAAGCTGTCGTCGGGCAGGCTCCAGCGCAGCGGAAACATGACGTGATAGTCGGTCGTGCCGGGCATCATGGTCTTCGCGTTGGCGTACCACGTGTCATATGGCGCGACGGCGGCGTTGGGCCAGAACAGCTCCTCGGGCAAGGGGAATCGCCGGAAGTCGTCCGTCTCCATGCGGCCGATAGTGCGCCGGTTGAAGAACCACGAGCGGACATAGGCGACGTACTTGCCGGTCGCCTCGTCGAACGTGCAGACATTGTGCGTGTCGCTGGTCTGCACCACGAGGGGGTCCGGCAGCGGCGTCCAGCGCAGACCGTCGGGCGACACGCCACCGAACAGCGCCGGCACTCTTGGCGCATGGAGGTGGAACGGGTCAACCGCGTCCGGGCGCTGCGTGCGGAAGCGCTCGACGATCTCATGCGAGACGCGACCGAGGTGGAAGGCCTTGTAGCGCTCACCAACCGGAGCGGAAGGGTCGCGGAACACACTGCCGCCGTGGTAGCCGGTATCGGGGGTCAGGGGGGCGCCGTAGACAACGTTATTGCCGCGGCTGCCGCGATACTCGACCACACCGAGCGATGGCATCTTCCAGTCCACCCCATCGTCCGATTCGGCGTACCGCAGCAGGTTGAACGTGCCCATGCGATCGGTGCCGATGTCTTCTCCGGGCCAGCACTCATACCAGAGGCGGTAGCGCCCCTCATCGTGGATGCAGGTGCCGCCGAAGAGGAACAGCTCGCTCGCGGACTCGGCGGTCAGCACCGGCTCCGTCTTCCGAGCGGGCTGAGCCGCCAGGTGAACGCCCAGCGGCAGGTCCTGGTATTCGAGGTGCATGGGAGGCACGGGGTCCGTTCCCCAGATGGGGACCCCCTCACCATTGGGGCCATGCCAGGCGAAGGCGCCGGGGGCAACATATCGCCAATCGTGGAAGTAAACGATGTTGGATGGCAGCACATAAGGCGGGCGCAGGCCGTGAAGCGGGCTGGGCATCGGGTTCCTCCTGCGTCTGCTGCGGGCACGGGGGCATGGCCCCACTGCAGCAAGCGGCGGGCGATACGGTCGGCGCTCGGCAGGAATAGGCAGGTCCGGGGTGAAGTGCCATGCAATCAAGCGCTTTTCCCGCCCACCGAGGTCCGCATTTGTAACGTTCTTCTGGCAGCCACGCTCGTTTCCTCTCGGCCACTCGAGTTCACTTGCCGCACCATGCTCCCCGCGCAGGAGTGTCGCTGCCGGGCACGGAAGACGGAGCACGGTCGTGCCGTACTCGATCACTACCGCGGGGGAGTCACCATGAGCCGGGATATCCTGATGGCGACCGCCGTCATGGCGGTCATCGCTGGAGCGCTCTACGGGGTAGCCGCCTGGCGCAGCCCGACCGTGCTGCGGCCGGCCGCGATAGGCGGGGTGCGCGGGTTCGTCGGCATTCTGCCGCTGCTGGCGCTGTCGTTTGCGATCGCGGGGCTGGCGCAGGCATGGGTGCCGCGGGAGCTCATCGGGCGCTGGCTGGGAGCCAAAGCGGGCCTACGGGGCATCTGGTTCGGCTGCCTGTTCGGGGCCATCACCCCGGGCGGGCCCTATGTCAGCTTCCCCATCGTCGCCGCTATCTACAAGGCCGGGGCGGGCATCGGCACCGTCGTCGCGTTCGTCACCGCGTGGTCGCTGTGGGCGGTGGCGCGGCTGCCGATGGAGGTCGCCCTCATCGGCCCCGAGATCACCCTCAAACGCATCGCCAGCACCCTTATCTTCCCGCCCCTGGCCGGGCTGCTGGCGCACTTCCTGTTCGAGTAGGCGGTCGCTGCCGCCCGGTGAAAAGATGACCGATGACTGACCGCGTCAATATGCGCCAGGCGTGGAACCGCATCTCGCCGGGCTATCAGGCGGACTACGAGATCCCCACCGATTTCGCGCACTACGGCCCGCACTGCCCGAACGAAGATCAGCTCAAGCTGGTCGGCGAGGTGCGCGGTCGGCGGGTGCTGGAGATCGGCTGCGGCGGCGGCCAGTGCGCCATCGCCTTCGCCAAGCGCGGGGCGGTCGCGACCGGGATTGACATCTCCGACGCGCAGATCGAGTTCGCCCGCGAGTTGGCGCGGCGCGAGGGCGTCGCGGCGACATTCCTGCGCGGCAACATCGAGGACCTGCCGGCTATCCCGGAGGGCAGTCAGGACGTGGTCTTCTCGGCCTACGCACTGAACTATGTGCGCCGCATCGGGCGCTGCCTGGCGGAGGTCGCGCGGGTGCTGCGGCCGGGCGGGCTGCTGGTATTCAGTTGCTGCCATCCGTTCTGGCTGTGCCTGGCCGAGGACGAGATGACGGTCACCAGCAGCTACCACGACCGCGCCCCCGACGAGTGGGAGTGGGAGCGCGGCGACGAGCCGCTGGGCGCGCGGGTGCGCGAGTACCGCCATACCGTCGGCGACTGGTTCCGGCGGCTGCGCGCCGCCGGGCTGGAGGTGGTGGACATCATCGAGCCGGAGCCGGTGGAGTCCGGCAGCGGCCAGGACTGGGGTGGCCACTACGCCCCGCAGCGCCAGCGCATCGTCCCCGCGACCATCATCTGGAAAGCGCACAAGCCCGAGGAGGCGCGCCCATGAGGGCCTGCGGGGCTCTGCCGAACATCCGGTGTCCGTGGCCGCGCCGCGGCGGCGCTCGGGGGACTTCTGCGAATCGGTGCTGGTGTTGCGCGCGGCGCCGAGGGCGGCGTTACACCCCAAGCTCGATCTTGGTGCGCAGGAAGCGCATGATGTTGGTGCGGCTGATGATGCCGACCAGCTCCGTCCCCTCCACCACCAGCAGCCGCCCGCGATCGGCGCCGGCCATGGCCGCCAGCGCCTCCCACGCGTCGTCGCCGGGGCGCACGAAATGCGACTGATCGAGCCGCTCCACGACGTCGGCGACGCGCGTGTGCCCCCACTGCTCACGTGGAACCTGACGCACGTGCGCCAGCGACAACATGCCCGCCAGGTGAGGCCCCTCGGTCACCGGGAACGCCGCGTGGTTGAGGCGCAGGAAATACTCATCCACCGCTTGCTGCAGGCTGACATCCGGGGGCACGGTCACCACCTCGGGCGTCATCATGTCGCGCACCCGCACCCCCGACAGCGCGCTCCGCAGCACCTGCTGCTGATAGCTGGAGCGCGCCGCGTCCAGCAGGAACCAGCCGACCACGAGCAGCAGCCAGCCGTTGGCCGCTGGAATGCGTGGAATGCGCCCGAACAACGCCAGGATGCCCGCCGCCATGAGCGAATAGGCCACGCCTTGCCCCGCCGTGGATGCGATGTAGGTCGCATGGCGGAGGTCGCCGGTCGCGGACCAGATAATCGCGCGCAGCACCCGCCCGCCGTCGAGGGGGAACCCCGGCAGCAGGTTGAATCCGGCGAGGAAGAGGTTCATCAGGCCCAGCCAATGCAGGCCGAACCGAACCGCGGGCGCGGCGCCGGCGGCGACGGCCGCCACCCACAGGGCGAGGAAGACCACGCCGAGCAGGGCGCTGGTGGCGGGGCCGACGATCGCCATCTTCAGCTCGTCGCCGGCGGACTTCGGCTCCGACGTCATGCGCGAGACCCCGCCGAAGATGAAGAGGGTGATGCCGGAGATGCCGATCCCCAGGCGCTTCGCAACCAGCGAATGCGCGAGTTCGTGCAATACCAGCGAGGCGAAGAACACGAGCGCAACGCCGATCCCCAGCCCCCACTGCAGGCCCGGCGGGATGCCGGGCGCGATCCCGGGTAGACCCGCGGTAATCACCAGCGCCACCACGGCGAAGATGATGAACCACGTGAAGTGCAGGTCAATGGAGATCCCGGCGATGGTGCCCAAACGGATGGAGCCGTGCATCGGCCTGTGCTCCCCTCTCACCCGGCGGCGGTTGACCGTATCATGCGGGCGCACCGAGCGCGGCATCGGCGTAGCCCAGCCCGACCGGGGATAGGCTTTCGGTCTGGATGCGGCCGCCGCGCACGCGAAAGAGCGCCTGGTGCGCGCGCTGCACCGCCGGCGCCGCCCACGGGACGAGCTGCCGCGCGCTGTATTCCACCCCCCGCAGCGGGAAGCTGCGCGCCGCCAGCCCCGCCGAGTGCACCAGCGCCAGCCCCGGATTGGCGAGGTCCTGCACCGTGTAGAGCATCCGCGCCTGCGCCGCCTGGGCGATGTAGAGCAGGCAGGCCGAATGCCCCTTGCAGGTCTTGAGCGTGACCCCCGACCACCCCAGCCGGTGCGCCAGCTCCAACTCCTCCGGGCCGGTGACGCTTTCGTCCACGATCACCGGCTTGATCGCCGCCAGCTCGTGCATGTCGAAGTGGCGGGCGGTGAGGTCGCGCTCCGTGGGCTGCTCGAGATAGAGCAAGCGCGCGAAGGCGTCAGGGCAATCCACCTGCAGTCGTTGCAGCAGCTCGACGCAGTAGCCCGGACCCTCGCACATCTCGTTGGCGTCGGCGCTGAGGCTGTAGTCGCTGGCGCCGCGCGACGCGGTCGCCGCGACCTGCTGCAGGCGCTCGAGGTCCCAGTCCAGGTCGCGCCCGCGCAGCTCGACCTTGAAGCAGAAGACGCCGTCGCGCTCGATCCAATCCTGCAGGCAGTTGGGCAGGCCGTCCCGGGGATCCTCCGCTCCCAGGTCGGCGTGAGTGAGCTTGTCGGCGGCCCCCACCAGGTGAAAGACCGGCAGCTCGGGCACGTACTCGCGGCGCAGGTAGTCCGCAGGATAGCACCCATCAAAGGACGGACCCAGATAGGCGCCCAGGTCGCGCGCCATGAACTCGCGCCCGCAGCCGTCGTAGGCGCAGATATCGTTGACGCGGCCAAAGGCGTCGTGCACCGCCGCGTCCACCGCCGAGGAGCACACCAGCGTCGCCAGCGTCGGCATGTGGCAAGGCGCCGAGTGGCGCCGACTCACCTCCGCCGCGATCACCGGCAGCTCCGGCTTCAACTCCAGGAACAGCTCGATGGGATGAGCCTGCACCCGGCAGGCCGCCGCCTTCCGGCAGAACGCGGTTGCCACGTCGCGCATCGCCGCGTCGCGCTCTTCGGGGGCGAGGGTGTCACTGGGGTAGGCCCACATGTAGCCGAGCAGCGTGCAGCCGTATCCGTCAGCGGTATGCCCGAGGCCGTTCTCCACCCGCGCGCGCACGGTCAAGCGGGTGTGTGTGCGCACGATCCCGGCACCGGACACCAGCGGCGTGCGGAACGCCTCCTGCTCGACGCGGGGCTCGATCTCCACGATGCGCACGTCGGTCTTCACGGCTCGGCCCTCAGCCGGCCTGCGCCCACGAGCGACGGCCGCGGGCAGGCGTCCACCGCAGTTGTTCGCCGTAATCGTGGTCAGTCCTGCCCCGATCATGTGTGCCGGGCAGGCCGCAGAGCCCGCATGGGGAGGTCGGCTGGGGGCGACGGAGGCTACGGACCGTACGTAGTCTCCGCCGGCTGCTCCTGCGTGGGGGGGGCGGGCTCAGCGGCCGGCGGCGGGCTTTTCTCCTGCTCCACCAGCAGGCGGCTGGCCACTCCGCCCTCCGCCTCCAGCCAGTCTTCTTTCACCGACACGGTGATCTTGTCGGCGCGGAAGGTCTGGCCGCGCTCGTCCTTCATTTCGACCTTGCCGGTCAGCACCAGCAGCTCATCCTGGTCGGTGTACACCGCTTCGTCCGCGCGGCCGGTGCGGTCCTTCTGCCGCGCGGCAACCCCTCCGCGCGCCAGCGCCCGGTCGTCGCGGTAATTGTAAACCAGCTCCGGGCACCTGATCTCGGTGTGGTCGCTCCAGTACTCGCGGAAGGGCTGCTCCTGTTCGTCGGGGGCCTTCGCCGCGGGCGCCGCCGCCGGCTTTTCCGCCCCCGACTTAGGCTCGGGCCGCTTCTGCGTCACCAGGCGCACCTCGCCCTTGAACACGACCTCGCGCGCATCGAAGTCTATCTCCAGCCGCTGCGCGGTCACCACGGTCCGGCCATTGGTGAAGGACAGGTCGCCGCTGGCGTCGCCCTTTTTCGTCTCGCGGTTGAGGCGCATGGTCTGCGCCCGCAGCACGCCGTCCTCGTGGCGCACGACCACCGCCCCCGTCAGTTCGTACTGCTTGGTAGGGTGGTCGTAGCGCACGCGGTCGGCATGCTCCAGCACTACCTCGTGGGTGGTGTTGTTCGCGGGCTCCGGCTTGGGCGCAGCCGCGGCCGTCCCGCCCCCGGGGGCAGGCTCGGCGGTGGTCGTGGCGGCCGCCGCCTGCGGTCGAGCATCGGCCCGGTGTGATGGCCCGCGATCGAGGCAACTGGCGGCGATCACCGCCAACAGCACCCCGGCCGCCGCCCATGACCACGCGCGCACTAGCGTCCCTCCCTTGGCGCCTTCTCCAGCAGCTTCGGCATCGCCCCCAGCAGCCCCGCGCCCTCCGCCAGCTCCCGACCCTCTTCAACTCGCGCTCGCATGCGCACCCCGCCCGCGAGCTCCAACGTCTCCGCGACCAGGTCCGCGGTGAGGCGATCTGCGCGCAGGCGGTCGCGACCCTGCGCGATCTGCACGCCGCCGTCGCATACTATCTGCTGGGTGCGCGCCGAGTAGGAGGCCCGCGGCGCCGTGACCGTCGTGTCGCCCATGGTGATCGTTACCGGCCCGGCGGAATCGAGGCGCTCCGGTCGCGCCTGCCAGCGCAGCAGCTCCGCGCGCAGCACCAGCCCGGCGGGCGAGGCCACCTCGACGCCGCCGCCCAACTCGAGGTCACCCGCCGGGGACTGCAGCCGGGCCCACGCCGCGCGCGCCGTGAGCTGCCGCTGCTTCCGGTAGTAGAGGCTCGCGTGGCGCAGACCATCGAGCCGGGTCAGACGCTGGTCTTTGGTGAGCTCCACGCTCTCCGCCTCCAGCTCCCACCAGCGGTCGTCTCCCGCGCGGCCGCGCACGGTGACGTGCTCGAACTTGACCTGGAGGTCGGGGGCGACGAGGGGCGCCAGCTCGCGTGGGGAGATGCGACGCGAGGTCAGCCACATGCCGCCCACCGCGGCCACGGCCAGGGCGGTGACCGCTGCCCAGAATGTAAGGCGCATGGTTGTTCGCCGGGGCCGCTGGCCGCTCGCGCAGGAAGCGGACGGTGGATCAGCCGCTGTCGGGCGCGTCGCCTCGTTGCAGGCGCTCCTCCAGTTCCTGCACCCGTCGGCGCAAAGCGCGCAGCTCCGCCAGCGCGTCGGGCAGCTTGCGCAGGCTCGCCTCGATCTTGAGCCGCTCCTTGTGCGGCCGCGCGGGAAAGCCGGACACCACCGTGTCCGCCGGCACGTCGCCGGTGGCGCCCGTCTGCGCGCACAGCTTCGCGCCGGCGCCGATGGTGACGTGGTCGGCCACGCCAGCCTGGCCCGCGAGCACCGCCCCGTCCCCGACCTGGACGCTGCCGGAGAGGCCGACCTGGGCGACGATGATGCAGTTGCGCCCGATATTGACGTTGTGGCCGATCTGCACCAGGTTGTCTATCTTGGTGCCGCGGCCGATAGTAGTCGCATCGGTGGTGGCCCGGTCAATAGCGCAATTGGCCCCGATCTCGACTTCGTCCTCGATGAGCACCGTTCCCACCTGCGGCATCTTGACGCGCTCCCCGCAGGCGCCCTGCACGAAGCCGAAACCGTCGCCGCCGATGACACAGCCGGAGTGGATGATGCAGCGCGCCCCGATGCGCACGTCGTGATAGACGCTAACCCGGGGGTAGAGCACCGTGTCCGCGCCTACCTCAACGTTGTCGCCGATGAAGGTCAGGGCGTGCAGCTCAACCCCGCGTCCCAGCCGAACGCCGCTGCCAAGCACGACGTAGGGACCGACGTAGACTCCCTCCGCCATCTCAACGTCGGCGCCCATCACCGTCGTCGGGTGCACCCCTGGGAGCGGCCGCCGCCGGGGGGAGAACAGATCCAGCGCCTGGGCGAACGCCAGGCGCGGGTTGTCAGCGCGGATGATGGGCTTGGCGGCGGAGACGATCTCGCGCGGGACGATGAGCGCAGCCGCACGGCTGCGCTCGGCCAGCGGCAGCAGGCGCGGGCTGTCCACGAAGGCCAGGTCGGAACCGCCCGCGCTCTCGTAGCTCGACACGCCCGCTATCACCAGCTCGCCGGGGCCCACCGCCTCGCCCCCCAGCTTCTGCGCCAGCTGCTCCAGAGTCAGTGCGGGCACGGGCATCTCCTCATGCGCCCCAATACGCGCGCAGCCACTCTTCGGCGCGCGCGGTCACATCCCTCGTCGCCCGGCGGCCGGCGCCGGGGGGCGCCCACTCGATGCGCCAGTTGCGGGCGCGTGCCAGCGCCTCGGCCGTCATGCGCGTATCTTGCCTCACGAAGTCCAGCAGTTCCTGCCGGCGTCGAGCGAGTTCCCCGGCATCGCGCATTTCATCCTGCGACCAGCGCCGCGACTCGCTGTGCAGCAAGTCGGCGGCGCGCCCGAGATCATCGCCCAGCGCCCCCGGCGCCACCGCCGCGACCTGCGTACCCGGCAGCGCCGCCTCCACCGTCAACCGGCGCCGGCCGGCCGCGGCCCGAGCGCGCTCGGCGGCCAGCTCCTCCGCGCGCTGCCGCACCAGCGACTGGCGAAGCGTCTCCACCTCCCGCGCCACCTGCGCGTTCGCCGCCTGCCGCAGGGACGCCAGTTGCTCGTCATAGCGCCGCTGCAGCACGGCGATGCGCTCGGCCTGGTTCCGCGATGCCTGGCTCAACTGCGTCTCGGCCGCCT
Organism: Armatimonadota bacterium; assembly: GCA_035527535.1. Taxonomy (NCBI): domain Bacteria; kingdom Bacillati; phylum Armatimonadota; species Armatimonadota bacterium. Next base: position 32,985 of record DATLAK010000012.1, on the reverse strand, counting down.
GCAGTTGCTCCTGGGTCGCCGCGCGTACCGTTCCCGGACCGGCCTGCGCCAGCGCGCGCTGCAACTCGGCGACGCGCACGCTCAGGTCGAACCCCTGGGCCCGCGATGCGAGCAGCACCTGTCGGCGTCCATCCTCGAACTCCCGCCGCAGCTCGATGCGCCGCTGCGCATCGAGCGCATCAGCCTCGCGCGCAGCCTCCCGCGCCCGGCGCGCGAGCTGTGCTTGGTCGCGCTGCTCCAGTTGCTGCGCGAGGCGCGCCAGTTCCTGCTCGTGCAGTTGCTCCAGGCGCCCGATCACTGCCTGCGCCTGCGGCCGGTCGAGCTCGCCGCCCCGGGGCGGCGGGAAGCTCAGAGCTGCGGGCGTTGACAGGGCAGGCCCGGCCTCTCGCGCCGCGGTGCGGGCGCTTCGCGCCCATCGCTCCAGCTCCGCGATCGACACGTAACCCGGATGGAGGGGGACCAGGGCCTCCAATCGCGCGTAGCCGACGCGCGGGGGCCGCGCCGGCGGGGATGCGCAGCCGGCACCGGCGGCGACCACGACGCCGACCAGCGCCACTCCCCCCCACCATCTGACGATGCCGCAGGATGACCTCACGCCGCCTACCCGCTGGACGCGCCCGTGGGGCGGTCGCGCTCTACTGGCTCGGAGCCGCCGTCGCGTTGAGCTTGGTCAGCAGGTCCGGAGTCAGGTCGCGACCGCCGTAGAGCACGACCTCCTTGGTCAGCACCACGTCAATCTGCTTGTCCTTCGCCACCGCCGCCAGGGCCGTCTCGATCTGGTGATTGAGGTTGTCTGAGAGCTCCTTGTTGCGCTGGCTGATTTCTTCCTCCATGCGCTTCTGGAGCTGTGAGAGTTCGTCGTCGCTCTTGCGCGCCAGCTCCTGGAGCTCGGTCATGCGCCGCTTGTTCTCCTCGGTCGGGTTGGACACGACCTGCAGGCCCTTGAGCTCCATGTCGCGCGTCCGCGCCGTCTCCTTGAGTTGCTCCATGCGCTGCTTCTGCTCGTCGCTGGGGGCGATCACCGCCTTCAAGTTCTGGTATTCCTTGAGCTCGTCCTCGCCCAGCAGGCGCAGGCTCGCGCGCTCGACGAATTCGGCCTGGCGCGCGCGCATGAACTCCTGGTAGGTCTTCTCCGATTCCTGGAACTGCTTGTACCCGTCAAACACCTTGCTCATGTCAACCACGCCCAGACGGGGCGCGCGTTCCTGCGCCAGCGCCGCCGGGGCGGCCGGCGACGCGACCATAGCGCAGGCGATCAGGACCGCCGCCGCTTGCTTGATCAATTCACGTCTCCTTTCGTAGTCCGAACTCGGCGCTCCGCGGTAAGGGAAGCGCCGATCACGTCCCGCCGGCCCTGACTAGAATGCATGGCCGATGCTGAAATGCGTCTCCTGGCCCTCGGTGCCGATGCCGTAGTCTATGCGGATAGGGCCGATGGGGGTGATCAGGCGCACGCCGACGCCATAGCCGAAGTGCGCCTTGAAGTCGGCGTCGCCGAGGTCGCGGGCGAAGGCGCCGCCCCAGGCGTCGCCGACGTCCGCGAACAGCACGCCGGCGATGCTTTCTTGGATCGGCATGCGCAGCTCGGTGTTGAGCAACGCCATACGCGTGCCGGGGAAGCGGTCATTGCGGTAGCCGCGCAGGGTCTCGCCGCCCCCCAGCAGATACTGCTCCAGGAAGGGCGGGTTGCCCGAGGTCAGGCCGAGCAGCACCCGTGCGGCGAAGATGCGCTTGCCCCCGGCGCGGAAGTAGCGGCGGACGTCGGCCCCGAACTTGTTGAAGCTGGTGCCGCCCAACCATCCCGCGAACTCCGCGGAGAGGCTGTTGAGCCCGCCCCGGGTGGGGTTGGCGACGATGTTGCGCGTGTCGTTGCGCAAGGCCAGCGCCACGCTGCGCACGTCCTCGCCCCGCTGCAGCGCGATGATGTCGGGCAATCCCGCGTCCTGGGCCTGGCGCACCGACACCGAATCGGCGCGCAGAGTCGCGAAGATGCGCGTGGTTTCGCTGTCGCCGAGCGGCCGGCTCCAGGTGACGTTGCCGCCGCTGCGCTTCTCGTCGTAGAGGAAGCTCTGGTTCTCGCTGAATGCCTCGCGCAGGATGATCTTACGGTAGAGCCCTACGCGCAGGCTCGTCGCGGGCGCAGCCGTCCACGGATTGAAATAGCCGAGCTCGTAGCTGTCGCGCCCGCCGAACTCGGTGCGTAGCGTCACCTGCTGCGCGGTGCCGCCGAGGTTGGACTCCGCCAGGTCCACGAACCCGACGAGCTTCTGCACCGAACTGTAGCCCACTCCCGCCGCCGCCAGCCCGGTCTTCTTCTCCACCACGTTGACCGTCGCCACCACCAGCCCCGGCGCGCTGCCGACCGACGGCTGCGCCGAGACGTCCTGGAAGATGTCAAGGTTGATGAGGCGGTCGAGGTCGCGCCGCAGGCGCCCGTTGTTGAGGATGTCGCCAGGTTTGGTGCGCATCTCACGCGTGATGACGTAGGTCTTGGTCTTGTGGTTGCCGGTGACCCGCACCTCCTCGACTTTGCCCTCGACCAGGGTCACCACCAGGTTGCCGGTCGCGGTGTCGGTGGCCACGTCCACGATCTGCGCGAAGATGTAGCCGGCGGCGTGGTACTTGTCGGCGATCACCGCCATGTCACTGATGATCACGCGGTTGTTGCCCACTTCGCCCGGCTTGGTCTGCATCACCGCCAGAAGCTCCTGCTGGCTGAAGACGGTGTTGCCCTCGATGACGATGCCCTGGTAAACCGGGTTCTCGACGACATTCACCACCAGGCGCACGCCTTGCGCGGCTTCTTCGCTGGTGACCGAAACGTCGTAGAACCATCCTAGCTGCCGCACCGCCTTTTCTTGCGCGGCCGCGACCGTGTCGCTGTAGGGATCGCCGATGTGAGCGCTGAGGGCGGCGGTAATGGTGTCGGCCGCGATGTGCTCGGTGCCGCGCACCTCGATGGCGACGATCGGCGGCCCCGGCTCTTCGGCCGCGGGTTCCGCGGCGGCGGGCGTTTCGGCCGCCGCCGGCGGCGCGGCCTCGCCCTCGCTCCCGGGCTGCACGGCGGTCGCCGCCGCGTCCGGGGCGGCGGCAGGCGCAGGAGGCTCCTGCGCCCACGCGGCGACGCACATCACTGTCGCCAGGCAACAGACGGCCAAGGCTTTGCCCATGCTCAAGTCTCCCTCCAATCGGCTCACGATTCCGGCGACAGATAGGGCGCCAGCTGCTTGCGCAGCGCCGCGCGCGCCCGGAACAGGCGTGCTTTCACGACTTCCGCGGAAACCCCCACCACCTCGGCGATCTCCTGATAGCTCAGCCCGCGCAGGTCGCGCAGGATCACCACCACGCGCGCGTCGGGATTGAGCGCGGCGATAGCGCGCTCGACCTCCTGCTGCAACTCACGCTGCTCCACGTGGCGCTGCGGCGCGCGGCTCCAGTCCTCGATCTCGCGCGGAGGCGAAGCCCCTCCCGGCGCGGACTCCGCCTGCTCGTCCAGTGACGGGCCATCCACGCGCCGGCGCACCCCGCGCCGACGGTAGTAGTTCTTGCACCGGTTGACGGCAATGCGGTAGAGCCAGGTGTAGGGCTGGGCCTCCCCCCGAAAGCGATCGAACGATCGCAGCGCCTGCACAAAGGTCTCGGACGTGAGATCGGCCGCGTCCTCATAGTCGCCCACCAGGCGGTAGATGAGGTTGAAGACGTCTCGCTGATGGCGCGCGAACAACTGGTCGAAGCCGTCCATCCCCGGACGCTCAGGCGCATCGCCGCCCGGCGTCCTGGACTTATCTCCAACCACCGCGACTCCCATTGCCGGGTCGCCCGCACATACGACGGCCCATCATCTTAGACAGATGATGGCGCAAAACGTTACGTCCCGATCTCATTTCCACTCTGAGCGCCGCGGGCGCCTAAGTCTAGCACATATCCCCGCCGCGGCACAACCGCGGGGCGCGATGCGCGAAGCTTGGACCCCTCGCGCGCTGCAGGCGCCCACCCGCCGGTCGGGGCCGCACTCGTGGCGCCCCTACTTGTGATTCCCCCTCTCCCCGCCCCGCAGCAGCCCATATTCCAGCGCGTCAACCAGCGCCTGCCAGCTTGCCTCGATGATGTTGGTGTGCACGCCCACCGTGCTCCACGAGTCGGTGCCGTCCGATGACTCCACCAGCACTCGCACCTTGGCCGCGGTGCCCTCCGCCCCCGCGATCACCCGCACCTTGAAGTCGGTGAGCTTGATCTGGCGCAGCTGCGGGTAGAACTTCTCCAGCGCCTTGCGCAGCGCCCCGTCGAGCGCGTGCACCGGCCCATCGCCCTCCGCCGCCGTGTGCTCCTGCACGCCATCCACCGTGACCTTGATCGTCGCCTCCGAGAGGATGTCGCCGGCCGCCCGCTTCTCCACGATGACGCGAAAGCCCCCCAGCTCGAATCGCTGGCGGTACATCCCCATCGTCTTGCGCATCAGCAGGTCGAAGGACGCCTCCGCCCCCTCGAACTGGTAGCCCTCGTGCTCCATCTCCTTGACGCGCCGCAACAGCACCCGCGTCTGCGGCGACTCCTTGTCGAGGTCAACCTCCAGCGCGCGCGCCTTGTGGATGACCGCGCTGGCGCCCGCCTGGTCGCTCACCAGCAGGCGTCGCTGGTTACCCACCAGCTCGGGGGCAATGTGCTCGTAGGCGCCGGGGCGCTTCAGCACCGCGTCCACGTGCACCCCCGCCTTGTGCGCGAAGGCGCTGCGGCCGACATAGGGCTGGCGCTCCGCCGGGGTCTGGTTGGCGATCTCGGCCACGTAGTGCGCGACCTCGTAGAGCCGCGTCAGGTTCTCCGGCGGCAGGCAGCGCCGATCGAGCTTGAGCTGCAGCGCCGGGATCAGCGAGCACAGGTTGGCGTTGCCGCAGCGCTCGCCGTAGCCGTTGATCGTCCCCTGCACGTGCGCGACCCCCAGGCGCACCGCCGCCAGCGTGTTGGCGACCGCGACCTCGCTGTCGTTGTGGGCGTGGATGCCGAGCGGGGTGCTGACCGCGGCCTGCGCCGCGCGCACGCCGGACTCCAGCTCGTGCGGGAGCGTGCCGCCGTTGGTGTCGCACAGCACGATGCAGTCCGCCCCCGCGCCCTGCGCCGCGCGCAGGGTGCTCAGGGCGTAGTCGGGGTTGTGCTGGTAGCCGTCGAAGAAGTGCTCGGCGTCGAAGAAGACCTGCCGCCCGTGCGACTTGAGGCAGGCGACGGTGTCCTCGATCATCTCCAGGTTCTGCTGCAGAGTCGCGCGTAGCGCGCCCTCGACGTGCAGGTCCCAGCTCTTGCCGAAGACGGTGATGGTGGAGGTGCCGGCTTCGAGCAAACCCTGCACCTGGGGATCTTGTTCAACCTTGGCGCGCGGGCGACGGGTGCTGCCGAACGCCACCAGCCGCGCCCGCGTCAACGGTTCCCGGCGCATTTGATCGAAGAAAGCGGTATCGCCCGGCAGCGCTCCCGGCCATCCCCCCTCGATGTAGTCCAGGCCCAGCTCGTCCAGCCGACGTGCGATCTTGACCCGGTCCTCCACCGATAGCGATATGCCTTCCGTCTGCGCCCCGTCGCGCAGGGTCGTGTCGTACAGGAGCACGTCGCGGCCGGTGGGCGTGAGGGCGGCGTCGGTGTGCATAAGGGGACCTCTGTGCCGCGATCGCGTGGGGTGGGCGTGTTCGGCATTCACACCCCCCAGGGCCAGTCCGCCGCCCGAACGGACGGCGGACCCCGCCTCGCGTCTGCGCCGATTCTAGCAGAGCGTTTCCGGGGGTGTCAAGGACGCCCGGCTGGGTTCGTGGTGAGCGTGGGGATGAACTCCTCCAAGCGCGTAATCCGCTTGGAGGTTGGCGGATGAGTGCTGATCCAGGTCTCCAATTGCGACGGGTCCCTGCCCTCCCGGTCCCTGATGTCCTTCAGGAAGTCGAGCAGGCCTCGCGGCGGGTGGTGGCTGGCATAGGCCCACCTGGTCCCCACCCGGTCCGCGTCGTACTCCTCCTCCCGGTACCCCTGGCGGACGATGAGATCGAGCGCGATGTCGGCGGCGAGCTGCGTGTCGGCGCTGCTGTCCTTGGTCACGATGGCCACGATCACCCCGCCGGTCAACGCCTTCTCCATGATCTTGACCGCGTGCCTTTGGGTCACGTGCGCGATCTCGTGGCCCAGCACCCCCGCCAGCTTCGGGTCGTCGGCGCCGGACTCGATCAGCCCCCGCGTCACATAGACGAAGCCTCCGGGCAGGGCCATGGCGTTGATCTGCCGGTCGTTCAGGAGCTTGAAGGACCACGGCAGGCCTGGGCGCGGCGTATTGCGCGCGATGGAGGTCCCGAGCTGCCGCACCCGGGAGGTCTGCGCCGCGTTATCCCACACGCCGTACTGGGCCTCCAGTTTTCGCGCTGCGTCGCGGCCGATCTCAATCTCGTGCGGCTCATCTATCTCCACCAGTTGCTTGCAGCCGCCCACCGGCAGGGCGATCAGCGCCACCAGCATCAACCACCACGCGTACGCGCTCGCCGACCCGCTTCGGATGTCGCTCAACATGTCGCTCAACTCTCCGCGGCGCCGGGCGGCGGTGATGGACGCCCCGGCACCCGCCAGGCCCGGTCCCCCCCCGCTTGCGCCGGCAGCGGGCTTCGCCGAGGCCGATCATCCCCCTTGTGCCACCTGACCGACATCGCCGCGGATCGCGCCTCTGAGCAAGGGATCGGTTGGTCAGGCATGGTGCCAGAGCCCTCGGATGCGGCTCAGGAAACCGAACACGGCGGTGCCGATGGTGAATGTCGCAGGGGTTGCGGGGAGGCTTTCCAGAACCGCGGCGTGGGCCAATCCCGCCGGGCGCGCATTGGCTTCAAGCACCACCGGCGCCAAGCGCCCGCCCCGCGACTCGAGGACGATGTCAATGCCCAGGTGCTTCAGGAATGCGGTCTCGCACAAGTCGGCGTTGAGCGCTTCGGCGGCGGCGACGGCGGCGCATTTCATTGGTTGAAGGGCACTCCCCGCGGGCGCCGCGAGCCTCCAACCCCGCGCGCCGCGCCGCCACAGCGAGGCCATGGCGTCCGCCACCGGGACGATGCTTCCTCCGCGCCCGCGCGAGGCCGCGTCGGCCGTCTCGTCGGCGGCCACCTGGGCGAATCCCGACTCCGCGACGAAGCGCTTCCCGTCCCACCCCACGTTGACCCGAAAGGCGATGCGGCGCAGCCCCCCGTCCCCCGGGTGGCGAAATCGAGTGTCGCCCCGCTCTTCGCGCACGAGCGCATCATCTACCGCGCCCAGGCGACCGATGGCGGCGACCGCGGGATGCGCACTGCCCAGCCGCTCGAGGTCGGGCGCGGCAGCCTCGACGCGGGCGACCCCCTGCCCCTCGGTGCCGCGGTTCGGCTGCAGGTAGAGGGCCTGCCGGCGCCCGCGGGCCCCCATCTGCGCCAGGACGCCCCGCAGCGATGCGGCGACTTCCCCGGGCGATAGTGATCGCGCGAAGAGCCACGACTGCGGCGTGGTTACGCCGCGTTGGCGCCACAGCGTGTGCGCCCGGAACTTGTCGTCCGCGCGCTCGGCCGCGGGGTAGGGGTTGATTTCAAGGATATGGTTCTCGGCGCAATACCGGGAGAGCTCGCGGTGAAGCTCCTGTTCGCCATCGGTGGGCAAGTGCAGGACTTCCGCCGCGTGGATGGGCACCGGCGAATCGAACATGACCTCGTTGGCCATTCCGCCATGGTCCACCACCAGGGCGCGGCGGGTCGCTCCGCCGGGCATGAGCCACTCGGCGTGGACGGCAAGGAGATTGATGCCGGGGGCGCGGCTCTCGGCCGTCATCTCCTCTCGTTCGCGCCAGCGGCGCTCGTCAGCGTGGAGAGTCTCGAGCGTGTCCTGGAGGCAAACCGCCTCGGCGGCGAAGATCAGCGCGAGGTTGGTGCGGCCGGCGAGCAGGGTGGAGACCGCCGAGGCGTCCAGGGGTTGGGGGGCGATGCGCAAGGCCGGGGCATCGGCGCCGGCCCGCAGTCGCTGCCACGCCATCTCGGCGACCCGGGCCAGGTAGCCCGCGTCGGCGAAGAGGAGGCGCAGGCTGGTCCCGCTCGCCGCGGGGATGCGAGCGCTGAGCTCCCCCGAGCGCGAAACCAGGAGCCGGGCGAGCTGCTCGTGGGCGCGCGGGGGGGCTCGCCGCATCAGCTCCCCGATCTCCCGCGGCCGGGCCCGCAGCTCCTGCTCGAGGAAGTGCGCAAGCACCACGCTCATCTCGTCCGCGCCGAAGCCTTTGCCGCTCATAATTCCGGGGACAGTCGACTTAATTACCGCCGCTCAAGCACAACCCGGAGCCCAAGCGCCCGCGCCCTCACTCGCCTGGCGGCGAGGATGGACACCTGCCCGGCCCGCGACGCGCGGGGCCTCGCCCCAGCTCCTCGCTCGCGCGCTTGATCGCCCGCTCCAGGGCATCTCCGCCGGAGGGGCGGCCGCTCAGATAGCGCGGGGCGGGACCGGTTCGCCTGCGCCGCGGCGGCTTCGTTTCCGCGGAGGCGGCCAGCTTGCCCAGCTCCTCCCGGTAGATCGCCGCCCGTTCGCCCAGGCACCTGAAGATGGTATAGACGCCTTCGCCCTTGCGCTCCGCCGGAAGCTGATCATCGTGCGGCCGCCACAGCCCCGCTCCCGGGTTGGATTCGATCTTGAAGACGACCAGGGCGCTGATCGGGCGCCCGCGCTCGTCGCAGCGGGGGATTCTTCGCCCCCGCTCGTCAAACATCGGCAGGGGCAGGGGCTTGCCGCTCGCATCGAGCCGGGGCACGGGCGTTCCCCCCTCGTCGCACACCGGGACGGCGGTGGGCCGCCCCTCGCGGTCGAACAGGGGCAGCAGCACGCCCCGCTCGCGGTCGTAGAGCCGCACCAGGTGGTGGTTGTCATCCACCAGCATTACCGGCATGTAGTCACCCATCTCGTATGCGATGCCGGTGTCCGGGAACCCGGTCAGGTCTTCCCTCGCCTCCAGCTTGACGTCATCGGCGAACTCGGGGTGCACCGCCAGGTACTCCTGCAGAATCTCGCGCCAGTGCTCGCGCAGGTAGGCCTGCTCGGAGGCGACCGAAGCACGGGTGGCCTCGGTCAGCTCGCGGCGCAGGTCCGCGCGGTACTGGGGGTCAATCATTTCGTCGCGGTACTCGTAGAGCAAGCCGCCCTGCCCCACGTTGGCGATCCCCAGCGTGCTCACGACCGTGATATGGTGCGAAGTCTCGAAGCCGTCCTTGCCCAGCACCACGATCTGCCGGAAGTACGAGAACAGCGGGGTCGGCCGTCCGCCCTCCAGCAGCACCGGTACGCCGATGCGGGCGAAGCGCGCGACCATGTCGGTCAGGAAGGACGGCGCGTAGAGCTGGCGGACGTGGGACGGCAGCACCTGCTGGATGACCGCGTTATCGGTCTTGCAGATGTCGTAAACCAGGTCGCGCAGGTCGGCGATGTTCTCCCGGATCGGGCGCCCATCGCGAGCGACCGGCAGGATCTTCGCCTTGCGCCCGCCGGACTCTTTCTCCGGCTTGACGATGAGGGTGGCGTAGCGGGCGGCCATGGCCGCCAGGTCGCGCTCGATGGCGGCCTTCGCGGCCGCCGGCGACTGTCGCGCGCAGGTCGCGCGATACCAGTTCACCTGCCCGGGGGCGCCAACCCCGCTCGCGCGCAGCATCTCCGGCAGGCGGCACTTGAGATGGGTCGCGGCCTCCCACACCAGCGGCTGGATGAGCGGAGCCTGGGCCTCGCCGATGAAGGGGCGCAGCGGATGAGTGAAGTGGAAGAAGATTCCGTGGGCGACCACCGGCTCCCGAAAACCGGCCAGCACCAGGACGCCGTCCTCGCCCACCGACCGGCAGCGCCGCTCCACCTCCTGCGGGGCCACGCCCGACGCCGCCAGGGCCGCGCGGTAGTCGTCCCGGGAGACATACATGAAGCCGTCGTGCAGGTGCAGCACCCGGCGGCGGTAGCGATCATCGTCCACCAGGTCGGGGAAGGCGCACAGGACGAGGTTGATGCCGGCGCGGCGCGACAGCTTGGCGCCCTGCTCCAACGCCACCGGCACCGTCGTATTGCCATGGGGATAGATGATCGCCACGTTGGCCCGTCGCTGGTGCGCGATCGCGGCCGGGTCGAGGTGCTCGAAGATCTCCGGCGGGGGGAACCCTTCATGCCTCAGCACCGCCGCGTCCCGCAGCCGCGCGTAGCCGAACCAGAAGCGTTGGGTCTCATCCTCGCCCCGCACCCCCAGCGGGACGACGCCGCGATCGGCGTCACCGAGCCAGGCGTCGTGGTACGCCGATCCCAGCTCGGCCAGCTCGCTGCGGGTGGCCAGGAGCTGCCGGATGTAGGTGTAGAGCCACCGGTGCCGCCGCGCCGCCAGCTCGAACTTCGCCTGCCGATTCAGCCCCTGGAAACCGGCGCCTCGCTCCGGGTGATAGTGATAGGGCAGGCAATCGAAGACATGGTTGTTGAGCGTGATATCGAAGAACCGCGCCAACTCGATGGTCAGCATCACCGGATCGTCCACCGCCTGCGTGCGCTCGACGACCAGGGCGATGTCGAGCAGCTCCAGCGCCGTGGCGATGCGCTCGAGCTCGTCCGCGTCCCCGGCCGCCAGCTCGGCCGCCGCCGCGATCCGCGCCGCCACGGTGCGGTAGAGGTCGGCGTCCACTTCGCCTCCGTCGAGGAGCGTGCTGACCTGCTCCCCCAGGGACGACCGCAGGTCGCTCTGGTTGCGCAGGAGGCGATCGAGCAGGATGGTCAATGCCCCCCGCGCCCAGGCGATGAACTCGCCCACGGCCTCCTGCGAAAGCGATCCCGCAGGATCGCCGAGGGCGGCCTTGGCCCGTTCGCAGGCGGAGCCGTAGTCGCGTCCGCGAACGACCTCGGCGACCGCTCCCGCGGTCGCCGCATAAGCCTGCCGGCGCGCGCTGAGGGCTCCGGCGCGCAGCGCCTGCCGCCGACGGGCCTCGCGCTTTTCCAGGCGGGCGACCTTGTCCTCCGTCGCCTTGAGCGATCCCGAGATGCCCGTATCCATCTCGCGGTACTCGCTCTCGGGCGCGGGCACGTACGCTGGCCGCAGCAGCAGCGCCACCAGGTCATCCACCTGGGCCCGACCATAGCCGCCCCCGCGGCGGGAGCAGCCGGCGATGCGCTCCATCGCCGCCTCGAACTGAGTCCGGTGCCGCTGGATCTCTTCCGCGCTCATGCGGCCGTTGACCAGGTGCGCTCCGCCGAGGATGAGCCAGGTTCCGTAGTCCAAGCTCTGCAGGGGCAGGCCCTGCGCGATGCGGCCCAGGGCCTCGGAGCGGTAACGATAGAGAGCGGCGGGAACCTTGAACTTGCGGGCGGCGATCTCCTCCTCGGCGGCTTCCTCGGCGCCGCCCTCGCGGATGATCCTGGCGCCGATCCGCGCGTAAACGAAGGCCGCCAGGTCCGCGCGCCCCGCGCTCACGGCGTCCCACAGCTCGCGCGCCTGATCCCGCTCCCGCACCATCTCCTCGCGCCATCCTGCGATCGTCTCGCGCCCGAGGCCAAGCGCCCCATACGTCGCTCCGTCGTCGAGGGCAAAGAGCTCCTTGACCTTGGCCTTGGTGCAGGCGTAGCGGACGGAGAAGCTGCGGCGGCGCGCGCCGGAGGTGCCGTCCGCCAGCGCCAGCGCGCTGTGCGGTCGCCCGCGGCGCATCAGCGCCAGGAGCTTGGGCAGATCGTCCACCAGGTCCAGCAGCTCCGGGTCCGGGATCCCCAGGTCCACAAAGTCAACCCCCTGCACGGCCTCTTCATAGCGGCGGTAGGGGCCGCGCCGATCGAGAACCAGCAGGTGGATTCGCGGACCGATGTCCCCGATCAGCGCGCGGCGTTCGGCCTCCGGCAACTCCGCGATCCCCGCCCACCGCTCGAGGTCGCCCCCGTACACGGCGCAGCAGGCATCAATCACGCCCTGCTCCAGCCCCGCGGCCAGCAGCCGGTCGTTGACCTCATCCTTGATCGCCTCCAGGCCGGACTCGGGCACATGATTCAGGAGGTCGGAGCCGGTGCAGGTGCCCACCATGCGCAGGTCGGCGGGAGCGACCCAATCGGCGAACATCTCGCGCACCAGCTCGCGCCCTTCCGGGTCCAGCGACTTGAGCAGATGGTGCTCGGCGGTGCCCGCGTAGATCTCGAGCTTGCGCGCGCCGGCGCTGAAGCGGACATCGGTGATGGGGATCTCACGCCCGCGCTTGCGCTCGCCCTCCTTATAGGAGGCGCTCATCACCCCGATGATCTGGTCGTCGGGCGCGATGCGGGGATTCTTCTCTCGCGCCTCGTGCAGCAGCCGGTAGATCAGGTGGACCTTGCGGAAGGGGCCGATGCGGTTGATCTCCTCCAGCCCCAGGGCTTTCTTGTTCACCCACTCGGCGAGCTGGAAGGCGAGCTGGCGCTCCCGCTCGCGCTGCGCCGACAGCCCCCCCGCCATCTCCAGCGTCCGCGCGAGCTGAGGCAGCCGGGCGACGTAGCCCGGCCGGCCCAGCAACGCGAAGTACGAGTCATATCTCTCCGCCAGGAATTTCTCCGCCCGCGCCTCCCAGGCGAGTACGTCGCGGCAGTCCACTTGCGCCCGCAGCAGGCGCCGCAGATCCTCGATCACGGGCGCGTGGAGTTCCGCGGGCACCCCGAACTGATCCAGCATCGCTGTCGAGGTGCGCGGGTTGACCGCCGCCAGGATGATCGCGTACAGCAGCGAGAACTCCTTGGGCACACAGAAGCCGCCGTAGGTCTCGCCGGCGGGCAGCACCATGCGGTCGCCGCGCAGGTTCCACTGGTCGCGGAAGAACTCGAAGTCGCCGATGCCCAACGCGTCGAGGTTGGCGCCCGCCGCCAGCGAGAGATAGAAGACGCCGCCGCGAGAGAAGAAGTTTTCCCCGACCTTGAGGAATTCGGCGAGCCGCGGCGATTCCACCGCCGTCGGGCCGGCAACGTTGTAGAGGGCGTAGAGCTCCCTTCCCGCGCGGGCGCCGGCGCGATCCGCGCCCCCCACCCACTTGGGAACATTGCGCACCGAACTGACCTCTTCGGCCCCCAGGTCCACCCGGCTCGGGGTATAGAGCAAATGATAGCGCTTGTAGGGGCCGGTCGCTTCGTAGCGGAAGCGCGGCTGGGTCAGCTCCGCGCTCAGGCCGCGCTCGGCGATGAGCTCCCGGCGGGCCTGAAGGGTGGCCAGCATCCGATCCAGGCGGCTGCGCAGGTAGGGCCGCACGCTTGGCGCCAGCCCCAGCGACTCGATCACGTCGCGCCGCGCCCGTGATCGCCGCCAGCGCTCCTTCTCCGCCACCCAGTCCGCGTTGGCGGCCACTGTCTCCCGCGCCGCTTGCGCCTCGTCCATTCCCTGCTGCTCGACCCGCGCCCGCACCGCCGCCCCCAGGTCGTTGTCCGCGATCACCTGGCGCACCGCTTCCTGCTCCAGCTCCGGATGGGCCGCCAGGTGCTGCAGCACCGCTTGCGGTTCCTGAGCGTCGCGGGGAGCCCGCGGCCGCTGACCGCCCTGCTCCGCGTGCTCGATGAGCAGGGCGAGGGTGGCCACCTCGGTGGCGACCTCGGGATACGAGGCGATGAGCTTGAGGATGCCTTCTTCGTGGTCGGCTTCCTCCTCGGGGCGCAGCCCTTCCTCCAGCATGATGCGGTGCAGTTCGCCTTCGAGCGCCAGCTCGCCGATGATCCTGCGCCCCACCGCCGCCAGCCGGCTCCGGTAGTCGGCGATGCGCTGCTCGACTTCGCCCTCCAGGCGGTGCCCCCGGGACACGTTGAAGAGGGCCATGGACTCCTCGAGCCAGTTGCGCACGTGCAGCTCGGTTTCCCCGGGGCCGAGCGTGGTCAGCACATGAACGCAAGGCAGATGGCGTCGGCGCTGGGCGGCGGCTGGCCGCAGGGCCTCGACGCGCTCGTCCAGCCCGCACTCGCCGACCAAGTGCCGGCCAGCCTCGGCCAAGGCGACTCCGGTCGCGGCCGCCTGCTCCCGGGCGCGGGCGATCAGGTTGCGAGGCGATGGCGCCTCGCTCAGCACGGTCCGCAGGGCCTCCATGCCTCCCGTGCGCTCGCCATGCGCGCGCTGCGCCACCTGCGGGCACAGGTCGAGGTAGGTCGCCTCGATCAGCGCGGCCAGGATCGCCACCTGCGCCATCCATCCCCGGCGCCTGATGATCTGCCGCTCGGCCTCCTCTCGGCTGATGTGGTGGCGGCGGGAGCGCCGGTCGGCCTCCGCGGCGAGGCCCGTCGCCTCGATCAGGATCTCGCGCGCCAGGCAGATGTGCTCGCTGGCCATGACCGCGTCAATGTTGAGCGCCCAATCCTCGCCGTGGCGGCGGTACATGTCCTCCATGATCGAGCGCTGCACGCCGGCGACCACCGCGTACCCGCCGTCGGTGGGGACGATCTCGTAGCTGGCGTAGGCGGGCAGCGCTTCCACCCAATCGTCACATCGGCGTAGCCACGCGCTCAGGTTGGAGGTGACGTACATGTGGGGGCCGGCGGAGCGGATCAGGGCGTGGATCTCCTCGTCCTCGCCGAAGAAGGGATCGAGGAGCTCATTCAGCAGCCCCATGTTGACGGCGTCCAGCGGAAACAGGCGCTGGAAAAAGACCATGAACGCGGGATCGCTCTTGGGGGCCCCGGCCAGCGCCGCCTCCACGATCGCGATCGCGCCGAAGATGGCGTCCACCTGCCGGCGCGCCTCCGCGCGATCGCCGGCCAGCGCGGGCGCGGGGGAGGTTTGCCCGCGGTCGCTCTCCAGGGCGTCCATTTGCGATAGGAGGGAGGTCTCGAACGACCTCAGGGCCTGCTTGAGCTTCCCCACCGCTCCCTGCACTTGCGCGACCGAGACGCGATCGGCGGCCGGCAGGTTGAGGAGGCGCTGCACCTCGCCGCCGATGGACTGGAAATTCAGGCCGCGCTCTCTCAGCTCCGGGTCCGCAAACCGCAGGCGAGATCGCTTCCACGCCTTCGCCAGCTCGTTCAAGCCCGCGCGCAGGTGCCTGGCTGCCAGGGTCTTGGCGCTCGCCATGAGCATGGCGTCAATGTAGAACGCGCGGCTGAACCGCCCCCCGACCAGGCGCACCCCGTCCTCCAGGCACCGATCGGCGACCCGCTGCGCATGGGCGCTATCCAGGGACTCGACGTAGGTGTCATGGATGGCGTTGTAGATGCCTAGGCGGAGATCGGCCAGATCCGCGCTCTGGGCGATCGCCTGCCGCACCGCCTCGCTGCTGTAGGGGAGTTCGATAAACGCCCGCCCGAGCAGCCAGGCGATCCAACGGTCCCGCTCCGTACCCGGCTTGCCGGCGGCCTCGCGCAGGAACCGCAGGAAGATCTTGCCCGCGTCCAGGTGGGGATGCGAGAGCGCCTCCGCCAGCGAGCGGGCCTCCGCCGCCCGCAGCGTCTGGTAGAGATCAAGGCACCGCTGCAGGCATGTACGTCGGTCCCATCCGCACAGGTGGCCGCACTGGTGCAGCAGTCCGAGGGCGTAGAGAATGGGGAGCCCGGCGCGACCGGCGTCCGCGGCCTCCGCCGCCGGCTCGATGCTCAGGCGCAGCGTCGGCCGGCGCCCACCGGCGATCGCATCCGCCACCACATCGTGATCGGCCAGGAACTCCACCTCCACCGCGCCATAGCGCGAACGAACCTGCGCGCCGAGGTCGCCGATCCACCGCGCATTGCGAGCGGCGCAGCGCGCCAGCACCGCCAGCGCCTGTTCCACCGTCTCCGCCGTGCGGCGGGCGGCCTCCACCTGGTTGGCGGATGGTCGCCCGCGAGTCCTCAGGCTCGTCAGCCGCGCCGCCAGCCCGTCCGCGTCGAACTCGATCCGCGCCGAAGCTACAGGCGCGCCCTCGCCGCGCCGGGCGACGGCGACCTCCTTGCCCGGGATGACCCGCGCCACCCGGGACACCGGGAAGGGCAGCGGGCGGTCATCGGCCGGCGTGTGTTGGCGGTTTCTCCTTGCCTTGTCGTTCACTGACTGCAGGTCCTTCCTCGAGAGATATCTCGCCGCCGCCTGCGACTAGAGGCTGACGACGCCCGCCCCCGCCACACTGACGCAAGTCTCGGCGGCCAATGGCAGACCGCGCGGCTCGTAATACTCTTCGCCCAGCGCCTCGACCAGGGCCTCCACCGCCTGCTCCCGCGCCAGCACCAGCACGCACCCGCCGAACCCCGCCCCGGTGAGCCCGGCGCCCAGGACCCCGGGCACCCGCTGCGCGAGGTCCACGATCTGGTCCAGCTCCTCGCAGCTGCACCGGAATCCCCCGGGCTGAAACATCAGGTTCGCCCGGTAGGCCTTTTCCGGGTCGCCCCCGGCGCGGTCGTCAAGCAGTCGCTGCAGGTAGTCATCGGTGACGCGGGTGCTCTCGTTGTCCCACGGGTGCCGGCTGCCGTCAGGGGCGAACGTCACCAGCCGGTCGCCGGCGTGCGAGATGTACATGAGTTCGCCGAAGCCCGCCAGGTCTCCCCGTTTCAGGAAGCCCATGGCGTTCGCGCCGCGCGCGATCTCAGCCAGGCCGAACATGGCGACCGCCCGCGCCCGGTAGCCGCCGGCCGGCGCGTTGTGGGTGAGGAAGATCTGCTCGAGCGCTGCGCGCTGTGCGGACAGCCGCGCCCGCAGCTGCTCGCGGGTGATGGCCGGGGGAATCCGGCGCAGGACGCGATAGACAAGCTCGTCCGGGAAATCCCGCCGGTTGAGGTTGATGTCGCCGAGATGGTTGAGCTGGTGCTCGACCGCCGCCGCGTCCACTCCCAGCTCCGCGATCAGCACCTGCTTGATCAGCATCAGCACCACCTGGTACGCGGCGATGGTCTGGTTGTACTCATCGAGCACGGCGCCTGACTTCTCCGCCGCCTTGAGGGAGTTGCAGATCACCACCTGGCAGCCGTCGGGCAGGGGGACGCATTCCAGCAGCTCAAAGGGGAAGAACCGCATGTGGGCGATCCGGTTCCTGCGCCCGCAGATCATGGCCGCGTGGTCGCCCGCGCCTCCCCGCGTGCCCACATACCACTCACCCTGCCCGCAGAGCTCGACCAGTTCGGCGGGGGCCACGTCAAGGTCGTTCAGCCGTACCGCCGCCACCGCGGCGGCGACCACCAGCGCCGACGAGGAGCTGAGCCCGGCGGAGATGGGAATGTCGCCGCTGACCATGAGGTTCATGCCGCACAGCTTGCGCTCGGGGAAGCGGTGCTGGAGCCGCAGCACCGCGGATTTGATGTAGTTGCCCCAGTGGCCGCGCATGCGGGCGACTGCCTGGCTCACCCCGGGGCTCTCGATGAACGCCATCCAGTTATCGCGGGCGCCTTGCGCCAGCTCCTCGCCGATGCCAAAGCTGTGGTCCGGGAAACAAGCGGGCTCGACGCTGCGCAGAACCACGCGATCATCCGGCCGGGGCTGAGCCGCGATCAAGACCTCTCGACAATGGGTGACGTAATTGACCTCCCCGCGGCGGTGCTCGACATGCACCCCCATCAGGTTGAGGCGCGCGGGCGCCCGCGCCACGATGATCGCGTCACGGGAGTCATAGGCCGCGGCAAACGCCTGCAGAAGCGCGCGGTAGGCGTGACGGCGCCGCTCCAGCAGCGCCGCGTCTTGCCCATAGGTCCGCCCGAAGGCGGTCCGCAACGCGGCGCCGGGCCGCTCCAAGAGGCTCAGCCAGTCTCCCAGTCCCGGCAATCCCCTCGGTGGTCTCATCGCTCGGTCTCCGCTTGTCCGCGCGACTTCTGTGCTGAGCGCAGGCGTCCCCGGCCCCACGACGTCGGGCCCGACGCACGCGGCTCTCGCCCGCGCCGTTGGCACCAACCGCCGCCGCAGAGCGCCTGCTCTCGGTGGGGCACAGCGAGGAGTGAATCACGGCGCTGTGGCGGCTCCAGCCTGTGGATACGGACCGGCCTCCCCCGGCTGCCGGCGCCGCCGCCCTCCGGCCGCCACTAGCCTCACCAACGGATTCTTCCTCGCGTGGGGGCTGCTTCCCTGCCATGGGGGTGTGATGGGGCCGGCGTGGGCTCCGCGCGCGCACCACCCTCAAGCTCGTCGAGTCGAGGGGCGCTTCAATCCTGATGTGCCATCTCGAGCGCAGGGAACCGGTTCTCGGCGGACGTCGCGAGGGAGCAGGCCGACGAGGTGAGAGGTGCTGCACCGCAGACGGATCCAAGCCTCGCCGGGAAGGCCTGCCAGACCCGTCGAACTGCCCGGTCCCGGCATGCTTCTGGCCGCGACGTAAGCCATGAGGATATGCGCACTTCGCTCCGAAAAGCTGGCGCCCGCCGCCCATGCCGTGACGACGATGGCATGCCTGAGCAGGGCTCGCAGTCCACTGGACGCACCGTCCCCGGCGACATCCTCGAGGTTACCCGCGAGCCCTACCCCAGCCCTCAAGCGCTCTCCAGACTGCCTGGGTCGCGCACGCTGGCGACGGCGCTAACGCAACCCGCCTAGCGGCGGAAGTACCGCCGCCGAGGACGCTTCGAGGCGCGCTCGGCAGCCTTTGCCATGCGCCGCTGCCGCAGACAGTTCGGGCAAACCCGCGGCGGCGGATACCCCGATCGCTCATCTCGAGCCCGCTCAGCCTCGGAGTAGCTGAACGGCTGCTCGCAGGCCTCGCAGATGAGCTCCGGATCGGGAATCGTCACCAACCGCGTCCGCGTCCGCCACCGCCGCCGCCGCCGAAGCCCCCGCTGCGGCCCCCGCCGCCTCCGCCGCCGCCACTGCGCTCGGTGCGCGGGCGTGCCTCGTTCACCGTCAGCGCGCGCCCATCCACCTCGCGACCGTTGAGGGCGGCGATGGCGTCGGCGGCCTTCTCCTCCGGGACGTCGACAAAGCCAAACCCCTTGTCGCCGATCAGCCGGACCTCGCTCGGCTCGTACTCCGCAAACAGCTCGCGGAGCTTGCTCTCCGTAGTGGAGTAGCTCAGGTTTCCGACATACAGACTCTTGCTGGCCATGATGGCCTCCTTGCGATACGGCCTGGCTCCGTGCGATTCACTCAGCGGCGAACTCTTGAGGCGACTCTCCCCCGCGTGCCAGGCCGCGGGTTATGGAGAGAACGCCGGGGGTCACCATTAGTCGCCGGTTTCTATCACCGTCGCGCCACCCTGGAGCGCCACGCGGTGCCGGCCCGCGGCCGGGCCGGGACGGAGGCGGCGCGCTGCGGTTCGGGTTGGGTCAGTCCGGGCACCGATACCCGCGGGAGGGTGCGACCCAACGTGCGCTCGATGTCGGCCAAGACGAGGGTGTCCTCCCACCCGGCCAGGCTGAGCGCGTCGCCGTCACAGCCGGCGCGGGCCGTGCGGCCAATGCGGTGCAGATAGTCCAAGGGCGCCGCCGGCATGTCATAGTTGACGACATGCGTCACGCCCTCCACATCCAAACCGCGGGCGGCGATGTCGGTCGCCACCAGCACGCGCACCGAGCGCCGCCGGAAGCCATTGAGCGCCTTCTCCCGGTCGCTCTGGCTGCGGTCGCCGTGAATGCAGGTCGCGTTCATATTGGAGCGCTGAAGCTGCTTGGCCAGCCGCTCGGCGCGCCGTCGCGTGCGGGCGAAGACCAGCACACTGCGCATCGCTTCCTGTCGCAGCAGATCGAGCAGCAAGTCGGTCTTGCGCTCGGACGCAACCAGGTAAACCGACTGCGATATGCTTGCGGGCGGCACCGACTGAGAGCCCACTTCCACGTGGACCGGATCGCGCAGGATCTCCTCGTAGGCAAGCTCCAACACGTCAATCGGCATGGTAGCGGAGAACAGCATTGACTGGCGCTCGCGGGGCAACACCGCCAGGATGCGACGCAGGTCGGGCAGGAAGCCCATATCCATCATGCGGTCGGCTTCGTCCACGACCAGCACCTCCAGCGACGCCAGGCGCGCAGTACCGCGGCGGTGGTGATCGAGCAGCCGGCCCGGGGTGGCGACGACGATCTCATAGCCGGAGCGCAACGCGCGGCTCTGGGGCTCCATCCCGACGCCGCCGTACACCGCGACGGTGCGCAATGGGGTGCCGTGCGTCAGCGCCACCGCTTGCCCGGCCGTCTGCGCGGCGATCTCGCGCGTGGGAGCGAGAATGAGTGCTCGCGTGCTCCTGTCTTGGCGTTGCCGCAGCCGTTCGATGATGGGCAGCAAGAAGGCCGCCGTCTTGCCGCTTCCCGTCTCCGCGGTGGCGATGACGTCTCGACCGGACAAGGCCGGGGGTATGGCCTCATACTGGATGGGGGTCGGGGTCTCAAAGCCCAACCGGTGAACTGCTTTCAGGACTCGAGGGGACAGCTCGAAGCGGGTGAAGATGTCTAGGTATCTCTCATGCCAGAGGAGGCCGTGTCGCCGGCGCGCCCTGCTGGCTGCCGATGGGGCCGACTCTCAATTGCCCCTTCACGATGCGCACGAACCGACATTGTCCGGTTCATCCGACAGGTCATGCGCGAAGGCTATGCCCGAAGACTACCACGTGCGCGGCGAGGTGTCAAGTCCACGGCAGGCTATTCTGGTAGCATAGCGATTATGTCTCCATGCAACTGCACAGGGAAAATGTCCCCGCTTGCCCTGAGACGTGTGCGAGGTGAGGGAGGATCAGGTCCCGATCCAGGCCCAATCCCGGCCGCGCCGCGCGAACAAGGGAAGCATCGGTGACCACGGTCGAGGGTTTGGTAGTCTTGTCTTGCTCAGCACGCAGGGGGGCGTTCTTAGGCTTCACATGAAGGACGCAAGCTGGTGGCGCGGAAAGTACCGTGCATCTGACCGGTAGGAGACGCGACGATGCCCGTGATTGAGACCGAGGCCTTCATCCCCGCGCCGCCGGAGCGCGTGTACGCTGCGGCCAAGCAGATCGAGCGCTTCCCCGAGTTCATGTCCAACGTGCAGGAGGTCGAGGTCATCGAGCGCAGCGGCTCCCGCGTGATCAGCCGCTGGGTGGCGCCGGTCAAGGAGTTCAACCGCACCATCAAATGGATTGAGCAGGATGATTGGAACGACGACACGCGCGTCGCCGCCTTCCGCGCCACCGAGGGGGACTGGGACAAGTACGAGGGAGTGTGGGGCTTCGAGGAGCATTCGCAGGGGACGCGCGCCTACATCAAGCTGGATTTCGAGCTCGAGGTGCCGCTCATCGGCCCGCTGATCAAGGGGCTGCTGAGAAGGCTGGTGCTGCGCAACGCCGAGGAGACGCTGCGAGGCATCGCACGCATGGTTGGCGCGGACTAGCGCGCCGTGAATGTTTATTTGATGCACGAAACCGCATCCATGATCGAACTGAGCTCCGGAAACGGCAAACCATCCTGTCGGCGTGTTTCGGCGTTCATCGGCGGTTACTTCCGTAACACATCAGAACAATGTTCACGGAGCACTCGCTACCGCGACCGTCCGACGGAGGAGCCCGTGAAGCAAATCGATAGGGCGATCGGTCTGTGTCGGCAACTTGGGCCGGTGTTCGCCTGCCCGGTGTGTCACAGCCCCATGCGCGTTGGCGCAGCGAGCGAACGGAGCCTGACTTGTGCGAACCACCATTGTTTCGATGTCTCTGCCAAGGGCTACATCAACCTGCTGTTGCCGAATCAAAGGAGATCCTCAACGCCGGGGTACAACGCGGAGATGCTGCGGTCGAGGATGGCGGTCATGCAGCTTGGCCTCTTCGACCCGTTATCTCAAGCGATCGCGGAACTAATAAGGAATAGGACCGCGAGTCCGCGACCGCCGCGCACGTGCATGCTGCTGGATGTCGGCTGTGGCGAAGGCCATGTCCTGTCGGCAGTGATGTCGCACCTGCGTGCAGATGGAGATATGCGCCCGCTGGCGATTGGCCTGGATATCTCCAGGCACGCGATAAGCATGTCCTGTCGGCACGAGGGCGACATGCTGTGTTGCGTAGCCAACCTCGCCACACAGTTGCCGTTCGTGACGGGCGCGTTTCAGGTTGTCACCAACATATTGGCGCCGTCGAATCCTGCCGAGTTCCGGCGCGTGCTTGGGGACGGCGGCGTGCTGCTGAAGGTCGTGCCGATGCGGCATCACTTGGCGGAGTTGCGCCACGCGTTGTACGAGCGCCCGCGGGAACATCCCTGCGGCGCGGATGAGGCCGTGGCCGAGCTCTCAGGCGACTTCGACGTCGCTGCACAGCGACGGCTCAGCTACGGCCGAGAGCTGCCCAGGGACTGCATTCGTGATATCATCAGAATGACATCCTTGTTCTGGAAGGCCAAGCGGCAGAGAATCGAAGCCTTGGAACGGGCGGGCTTGACAAGGCTGACCGTGGACCTCTCCATAATCGTCGGCATCGCCCGCGCCGCTGCACGATTGTCGCCAGCTCGCGACTGACCGCCGCCTGCTGCGAACAGGGGGCCTCGCCGTCCGCTGCGGCGCGAGCTGGGCGCTGTCGGGGGTGTCGCTGCATGTGGACAAGAGCGCGGTCGTGACCCTGATCGGCGTTAGCGACGCGTCTTCGCCCTGTTTCCGCAGTTGGCGCCGCCTCCGGATGCCCTCACCTCGCCGCCCGGCGGACCAGGGCGACGCCGACGGCAAGGCCGACGAGGTTGGGCGTCCACGCCGCCCACAGGGGTGGGAGCGCTCCTTTGCCGGCGAGGATGGCGAGGTAGTTCCACACCACGTAGTAGGCGAAAATGATGAGAATGCTCAGCCCCAGGCCGAGGGTGGAGCCGGTCCTCTGTGAACGCAGCCCCAGGGGGGCGCCGATGAAGACGAAGATGAGGCTGGCGAAGGGCACCGACAGCTTGTGGTGCCACTGCACGCGCAGCTCCGGCGCGGCGGCGCCGCCTTGCTTGAGAGACGCCAGGTAGTCACCCAGCTCGCGCCACGTCATCTCCTCCGGCTGGCGCTGGCGCAGGGCGATATCAGTGGGATCGTGGCCGAGATCGAAACGCGCCGGGTGATCCTCGCGGAAGGTCAGGGTGACCCTGCGATAGGGGTCAAGTGCTTGCGAGAACCCATCGTAGAACTCCCACCTATTGCCCGCGCGGTACACGGCGCGCGCGGCCTGGATGACGCCTTTGGGCTTCCCGCGCAGGTACTGGATGTAGGTCACGCCGCGCAGCTCGCCGCGCGCGCGGTTGAACTCGTCGGCATAGACCAAGCTGCTGATGCGGCCCTGCTCGAATGATGGGACGACGACGTGCTCCTGCGTTCCGCGGGCCCCTTTGGCGGCGCGCGCCAGCAGCTCCTCGGCCGCGCGCGCGCTGGCGGGCACCAGCGTCTCGTTGAAGGCGACGGTGAAGAGGCTGATGGCAAGCCCGGCGGCGATCACCGGCGCCATCACCCGCGTGAAGCTGACCCCGCCCGCGCGCATGGCCGTCGTCTCCCCCTCGCCGCTCAGCCGCCCGAACGCCAGCAGCGCCGCCAGCAGCGCCGCCATCGGAAACGTCAGCACCAGGTACCCCGGCAGCCAGTACACGAACACCAGCAGCGCATCTCCCAGCGCCATCCCCTGCTCCGCCACCAGGCGAGCAAATTTGAACAGCAGGTTGCCGGCGACGAACACGGTGGCGAACGCCGCGACGCCGAACAGAAACGGCGCCGCCAGCTCGCGCAGAATATAGCGATCCAGGATCCTCATCTTGTGTGCTGCGACCCCGCCCGCCGCCTGACGACCGTGTGCGCCGCCCGCACGCGCCGCTCCCGGTGCGGCTCATTTCGCCGCCGCGTCGCTGATTCCGCCCCTAAACATATCATTGATCGCGGCCGGGTGCCAGTCCTGCAGCGTCGGGGGGACCGATTGGCGGTGGCGACGAGGCTGGCGGCGCCCGCGCGCAGCAGCTTGCCCTCGGCCTCCATGCTGTCGCAGCGGGCGACGATGAAGAGGTCGCCGTTGAGGGCGCGAGCGCTCGGAGTCAGGGGATGGACCTCGCCGCAGCCGACGGTACTGGTGGTAATCGCCACCATGAACGGCGCGTCGAGCAGGGGCCATCCTTCGATTTCGGCGTAGTAGTACACCGCAACGCATACGAGCAACGCCACCACCAGCAGCGCAGCCGAAGCTGACGCAGCGCCGCCCTGCCGCCGTTGACGGTCTCCCCACTGCGGTCATTGGTGATCGGGCATCCCGAATGATGGTGCATGACAATGTGGCGCGGCCGCCCCCGTCGCCAATGCGGAATGGCGGACGCACGGCCGGGGCACGTCCGTCAATAATAAGCTTCGGCGCGGACGGGGGCGAGCTTGAGCGGCATTGGCGCGCCTGACAGGTATCGGCCGCCGCGCGAAGAAGTACGGCCGTCGCGGGTGCGCGGGCACAGGAAAGGGCCCAACGGTGACGAGCAGAGAACGGGTGGTGAGAGCGATCGAGCTGCGGGGGCCGGACCGCATTCCGCTTTCGCATGGGGTCTTGCCCGGCGCGATTGATAACTACGGCGAGCGCCTGCGGGAGGTCCTTCGCCATTACCCCGGCGATTTCGCGGGCCAGACCGGCGAGTACGCGGGCACCGACAACAACTCCCATTACCAGCGCGGCGAGGAGACGGATGAATGGGGCTGCACGTGGGTCAACACGGGCCTGGGCACCGAGGGCCAGGTCAAGCGTCACCCCCTCGCCGACTGGAGCGCGCTGGCGGACTACCGCGCACCCGACCCTGATGCCGGTGAATGGCCCGAGCGCCAGGAGCTCCGCGATCCGGATCATTACCTAATCATGAGCGGCTGGGGGCGGCTGTTCGAGCGCATGCATTTCCTGCGCGGCTACGGCCGGCTGCTCATAGACATCGCCGAGCGCCGGCCGGAGGTAGAGACGCTGCGCGACCTGGTTCTCGACCATACGCTGAAGCGCCTGACCTGCCAGCTCGAGAGCTGCGAGTGCGACGGCGTGGGGTACATGGACGACTGGGGGACGCAGGACCGGCTGATGATCCACCCCGACGAGTGGCGCCGGCTATTCAAGCCCGCCTACAAGCAGATCGCGGACCTGGTGCACAGCGCGGGGAAACACTTCCACTTTCACACCGACGGGTACACGATGGAGGTGATTGACGATTTCGTCGAGATCGGGGTGGATGTGCTCAACCCGCAGTTCTCGTGCATGCCGCTGGAGGAGCTGGCGGACAAGTGCCGCGGCCGGGTGTGCATCCGCAGCGATATTGACCGCCAGCACGTGCTGCCCTTCGGCACGCCCGCCGAGGTGCGGGAGTACGTGCGGCGGGTATGCGAGCTGTTCGCCTCGCCTGCCGGCGGCCTCATCGGCCACGGCGAGGTGGGCCCCGATGTGCGCCCCGAGAACGTCGCGGCGATGTTCCAGGCGTTCCTGGATTTCAGCCCGCGCCAAAGCTAACCCCTGACGGTGGGCGGCGTAGAGCCCGCCCTGAGCAAAGCCGCAGGGTTCTCAACCTGCGAACGCCACAGGATGCAATCCTGATGCCACCCATGGGGGCGGGCGCAATTCAGTCATTCCCCGTGCTCGTGGGGGGCGTGCATACCTTCGCCCTTCTGCGTGTAATGCGCGGGGGAATGGCCGGTGTCGCCCTCGAAGGCGGTGTGGTGTCCCGCCGCCTGGGCGCACTCCAGCTTGGAGGCGATGACCTCGCGCACGAAGCTCAGGGCCTCGTCTTTGTCCTGGTCGGTGACGATGCCGGCCAGGCGCATGATGTCGTCGGCCTCGAGGCTGATGGCGGTGCGCTTCAGCTTGAAATCGGGGGTCATGGGATGTCATCCCTCCTGGAGACTGGTGTTCGTCCGCGAGCCGCCGCCGTCCTGTCGCGATTCGACACCATTTGCATCTCAGTGACAGCGTGTCGTCGGCCACGTCGCGAGCCCGTCGCAAGTTGTGTCGCAAGACTGTCGCAAGTTCACGAGACCTTCCTCCCCAGGCGGTAGAAGAACCGATTCGTGGCCCCTTCTGCGACGAGCAGCCCGCTCTCTACCATCACCCGTAGGTCACGCTGAAGGCTTCTGCGACTGATCCCTGGACACAGTGACTCAAAATCGTGGATTGTCAGGCCTCCGTGCTCCAACGCCCGCTCAACCAGGGCGCTGACGTTCACCAGCCGCACGACGAGCGTGAGGGTAGAATGCGCGTTCTGGATCCGGTTGAAGCCGAGTTAATGCGCGCGGATGCTTGTCTTGGCGGGATTCGCTTCGATAACGCGCCCAGCAGTCGTGCTCTGCCCCCGGCGGCGCAAGGGCCCGACTACCACGAGGTCCTGACGAACCATATGATGCCGATCGCTGCCCCCGCCATCGCCATGCCAACCGTTACCAAGCGGGTAACCTTGACCGCGCGGGGACTGCGTATCGCGAGGGAATAATCGACGCCGAAAGCGCAGCCGATCCCCCATGCGAGAACCCCGAACATGCCGCCAGGGCCGAGGACCGCGGTCGCGGCCACAGCCACTGCGAACCCCATTACCGCCAGCAGCAATGCCCTTCGCATCGTCGGCCTAGCAACGGACCGCGTGGATCCCAACACGAAACCTACAAACGCAGCGACGACCGCAGACACTATGGGCACTGCCAGAATCCATAGCAGGCCCAGGGGTTCGGAGTCGGTATACGACCACACCAGCCAGCGCACCAGCGGCACGGTCATCCCCCCAGCCATAACGGCAGACACCAAGGCTGCTTCCATGCCATCAGCTATGCGTTGCCAGCGCCAAGAACTTGGGCCGCTCACTGCCTCGTCCTATCCGCAGCATGTCAAGTGTCCGTAGTCACCGCCGCGCGGCCAGCAGCGCGTCCACCAGGGCGTCCCTGTCCATCGCCGGCGCGTAGCGCGGGGCCGCGCCGCCGCTGCGCGCTACCAGCTTACGCCGGCGCGCCTCCTCGGTCAGCGCGGTCACCTCCACCGGGCGCAGGATGAAGGTGCGCGCGAAGTCGGCGTTCTGGATCTGGTCGAGGGCCAGCGCCGGCGAGCGCCGCGCGGCGAACTCCTCGTAGAGGCAGAACGCGAACGTCGGCAGGCGCAGGGTATGAGGGGCGACGGTGAAGGAGGGACGCCGCGCCCCCGGCGCCCCCGGCAGCACCTCGATCAGCCCCGCCTCCCGCAGCACGCGCAGGGCGCGGGTAAGGGTCGGCTCGCTGTGGAAGTCCCACGCCCGCCGTGCGTAGGTCGAGATGAACGGGCGCGTGATGACGCGGTCGTAGTCGAAAAGCGCGCCGGTGTTGGCGGCGCGGAAGTGGACCGGGGAGAAGCCGCGCGGCGGCCGCCCGTGGACGAAATGGGGGTAGAAGATCTCGGCAGCGATGGCGGCGATGATGGTGTCGGTGCGAGCGGTGCGGTAGTAGATGAGTTCGGTGCGCGCCTGGGGATCGCGCAGGCCGGCGGCCAGACGCACGAACGGTGAGACGATGACCTTGCCGCGCTCGACGGCGATCAGGCGCTGGATGAGCTTGTCGGCGATGCGGCCGCGGGTCTTCGCCGACGCCTGGGGCAGGCCCGCCGCGATGCGCGCGTGCAGCTCGGCGCGCGTCTCCATCTCCAGCGCCAGGCACAGGGCGCGCGCTGCGTCCTCGGGATACAGTTCCTGCCCGAAAGCGGCGAAGGATTGGCGTGCCGGCATGGGCGGATATTACCAAGCGCAGGGGCCGGTGTCAACGACCGGGGGATTGGCGAAAGCCGCGCCTCGGCTGAGCCGCGTTATCGCCCGCCGGACAAACCCGCGCGATCGGGCCTGCCCTCCCCCGGGCCTATGCTCCCCCTTTCGCCTATTTCCAGGCGAGCTGTTCGGCCATCTCGCACAGAATGGCGTTGTACGCGATGTTATGGGCCGTACTGCTGGAAGGCAGCAGCCGCACGCTGTAGCCTGGTACGTCCACCCAGGCATCCGTCGGACGCCAGGGGAGGTCAAACCAGAGAAAGTTCTTCCTCTCGGGCATCCCGGCTCGCTTGCCGTAGGGGGTGGTATGAATGTAATTCACCCCGCGTTTCAGCAGGTTCTCCAGGTTCTTCAGATGAACCGGAGCATAGCCAAGGTGCAGGGCGACATCGCCCTTTTTCAGATCGGCTGGAATCGCCCGGGCGATGCTGCTGATAGGCGCACCCCATTCGATGGGGTAGCTATGCTTTGCGGGCAGCTCCAGTATCTGCGGATGGCTGTGACCGGTGGCCACGGCCCAAATCCGCCTTCGGGCCGAAAAGGCATTCGCCATCCACTCGCCGGCCTGGTTGAGAATCGCGCTTTGTCGGTCCAGGGCGTTGACAAAGAGCTCCGCTCCCGCGAGGAATTCCTGCGCCACATACCCCGGCGCTAACGGCGGGATAAAGCGGTCCCGATGGAAGAACTTCAACGGATGACTCCACCCGTATTCCCCCGGCTCGCCGTAATTGCTCTGCTCGTCATAAGCGAAACTGGCATTGCGCGGGTTAGCCCCCTCCAGCCAGACGCTCATATACATGATCGGCATCTTCTCCGCCCGGATGCACGCCGCGATCATCTCGCCGGTGGCAATCCAGCCCCGAACGAGGTGCTCGAAGGCCCGCACATGGGCGAGCGGCGCGAATCCGTCGTATTGGTAAAGCCCTTCCTCGGGGTCGGCCCCGCCGGTGCACATCTCGATCCGGGGATGATCGGCCAGGGCACCGAGGTCCTCCCGCCGCCCGATGACGAACAGATGCGCCTTGGCCTTGATCAGCTTGTGCAACTCTTCGTTCTTCGCCGGGTCGGACTTGCGCGGATCAGTCAGCGCGAAATAGGCCACATCCTTGCCGTTGTCCACGCTGCCCTTGATGCACATGAGGCCGCCGGCACGCCCTTGGAACTCCGGCGGCCAAAACCGGTTCACCGCCGGCGCGCAGATATTCCCCCCCTCCAGCAGGTAGCCCGCCATCTTCTCGCCCATCGCGATCAGGTGCGGCAAATCCCTGCGGATGCCCGCGATATGCCTGCTCACCAGTTTGAGGTATCGCTGCGACGGCGACATCGTCGGCCTCTTCGTACGCATCTCCAAGACATCCCTTCGTTTAGTCGTTCACGGCATCGTCCGGCGGTTACGGGGTTCCTCAGAATATCTTCAGGCGGCGGAAATACGCGCGCTCATACTGGCGGTTTTTCGCCATGCCGTCTTTCAGGTTGCCGCTCCAGAACACCTCGGGCTCCACTCCCTGGCTGAGGATATAGCGGATGGCCTCCTCCTCGATACGGCGCACCAGGTACCCATAGGTAATGGTGGAAATCGGGGAGATAGGCGTCCCCAGGCCGGGCACAAGCTGCACCGAGTCGCCTACTGGATTGTAGTCATCAAGGTAGAGATCGCACACCTCACTCATGTGCTGCTTGCTGGCATGACGGGTGACATGGTCGAGCGGAATGGCCTCGTGCCAGGCGACGCTGCTCACTGCGATGACAAACGCCCCCCGCTCCCTCGAGGCGACGCAGGCCTCGATGGAGGCGTTGTTGACGCCGATGTTGTTGAAGACGATAACCACATCGTCCTTGCCGATCTGGTAGAGGTCAATCAGCTCGGTATAGTATCCGGCCAGCCTCTCCAGGCGAATGCTGCGGGTGCCGCCGGCAAAAGGAGAGGTGGACAGGTCCAGGATGCCGTCCACCGCCACCAGCGCGCCGGCTCGGTGGACCATGTCCATCACCGGCATGTAGGTGTGACCACCGGTTCCCACGGCGAATATGACCCGGCCCTGCATGAGACGCTTACCGATGACTTCCCCCGCCTTTCGGAAGTTCTCTCCCTGAGTTTCCTCCAGCTTGTCCAGAAACTCCTTGCAGATCTCCAGAAAAGGCTTCTCGGTCGGGTAGTTCTTCAGAAACTCCTTGTCAACCTTGGGTGCCATGCCCGTAATCCTTTCTCCTCTAGGGCCTCACCTGTATGGTGGCGACGCGGTTCTACGCGCCCCGCCCGAATTCCTGCCTACCTTGCCGCCTGGCGCTCGGCGTCGGCGCGGGCCGCCTTGCGTTCGAGCGCCGCCCGCACCAGCCCCCGAAACAGCGGATGCGCGCGGTTGGGGCGCGACTTGAACTCGGGGTGGAACTGGGTGGCGATGAAGTAGGGATGATCCGGCAGCTCGATCATCTCCACCAGGCGCCCGTCGGGCGACACGCCGCTCATGACCAGGCCGGAGGCGGCCAGCTCCTCGCGGTAGTCGTTGTTGACCTCGTAGCGATGGCGGTGGCGCTCGTGTGCGGTCTCGGCGGCGTAGAGACGGTGGGCGAGCGTGCCGGGCGTGATCTTCATCGGCATGGCGCCCAAGCGCATGGTGGCGCCCTTGTCGGTGATGGCCTTTTGCTCGGGCAGCAGGTCAATCACCAGGTGCGGCGACTCCGGCTCGAACTCCGCGCTGTGGGCGTCGGCCCGGCCGCAGCAGCCGCGCGCGAACTCGACCACTGCGCAGTGCAGGCCCAGGCATAACCCCAGGAATGGCACCGCGTTCTCGCGCGCATAGGTGATCGCCTCCATCTTGCCCTCGATGCCGCGACCGCCGAAACCCCCCGGCACCAGGATGCCATCCACATCGCCGAGCAGGGCTCCCGCGCCGTGCTGCACGATGTCCTCGGCATTCACCCGCTTGATGGTGATGGCCGCGCGCTCGGCGATGCCGCCGTGGCGGGTGGCCTCGACCACGCTGATGTAGGCGTCGGGCACCACCATGTACTTGCCCACCAGCGCGATGGTGCATGACCGCTCGGGGTGGCGCACGCGCTCCACCACCTGCTCCCACTCGGAGTGGTCCGGCTCGCGCGCGCCCAGGTTAAGCCGCTCCTCCACCAGGCGCGCCAGGCCCTGGCGCTCGAAGATGAGCGGCAACTCGTAGATGGAATCGGTGTCCAGTCCCTCGATCACGGCCTCCAGGGGGACGTCGCAGAAGAGGCTGATCTTCTCGCGCATCTCCTCCGACAGGGGCATGCGCGAGCGGCAGACGAGCAGGTCGGGGTGAATGCCGATGCTGCGCAGCTCGCGCACGCTGTGCTGGGTGGGCTTGGTCTTGGACTCGCCGGCGGGGCCGACGAAGGGGATGAGGGTGACGTGGATGTACATGATGTTGCCCGCTCCCACGTCGCCCTTCATCTGGCGGATGGCCTCCAGGAAGGGCAGCCCCTCGATGTCGCCGACGGTACCGCCGATCTCGATGATGGCGATGTCGGCGTTGTCGCACTCGGCGGCGTCGAAGATGCGCTCCTTGATCTCGTTGGTGATGTGGGGGATGACCTGCACCGTCTTGCCCAGGTAGTCGCCGCGGCGCTCCTTGGCGATGACGTTGCCGTAAACCCCGCCGGTGGTGACATTGGCGCGGCGGGTAAGGCTGAGGTCCACGAAGCGCTCGTAGTGGCCGAGGTCGAGGTCGGTCTCGGCGCCGTCGTCGGTGACGAAGACCTCGCCGTGCTGGTGGGGGTTCATGGTGCCGGCGTCCACGTTGAGGTAGGGGTCAATCTTCTGCATGGTGACGCGGTAGCCGCGGTCACGCATCAGGCGCCCCAGGCAGGCGGTGGTGATGCCCTTGCCGATGGAGCTCACGACCCCGCCCGTCACGAAGATAAACTTGGTCATCGCCGACGCCCCCGAGTGAGTTTGCTGCCGCGATTGCGAGGAGCTGTACGCCCGGGTATGTCTATTTCGGGGCGCGCAGCCAGGCACCTTCCCCGGGGGGAAATCACAGGCGGGGCGCCTATGCTCCAAGGGATGGAGCCTGGCCGCCCTCGGCCGGAGTCCGACGGCGAACGCTACCGCGACGAAGGGCCGCCGCGCGCCAGGAGTCCATTCAGGTATGCGGCGAAATCGCGGGTGAAGTCGTCCAGCGACACGCCAAAGGCATCCTGGAAAGCCGATGCTGCATCCTGCGTCTTTGCGCTCCGTAGATAAGCGATGAGCGCATCATGCCCCTTCCGCTGAACCAAGAGGTCCACTGCCAGGTAAGCGGTGGCATCAGGGCACCAACTTCCGTAGCGGTCCTGTGCCGCATACCATCCGTTGAGGTCGTTGAGAGCGCTGAACTCGGGAAACGCTTTGTACTTGCGCGCTAAACTGAGCCAACCCTGACGATCGTCTTCCATCGTCCTCAAACCTGTCTTGTCCAGAACCTGCGCCGCGATCGCATCGGCCATTCCCTCTCGAACCCAGGTCAATATACCGCGGGCATCGGAGGCCGCAATGTCGCTCTGGTACTGGTGAACAATCTCATGGATAATGTCCCGCTGGCGTTCCGGTCTGGTGATATGCAGACCCACATTGCGACTGACGACGTAATTGCCCCACGAAATTCCGCCGGAATACTCCACCGTCCTGTCGATCCACTTGGGGCTCATCTTCACCGTATCCGTTAGCGCTTGGCGATAGGCCTCCTTATCAGTCACCAGGATAATCCCCACAAAACGCGTCAGTTCCAGGCCGTAGGTGTCCTGGAAAAAGGCAACTGTCGCATCAGCAGCCTCCTTGACATCGCGCACCACCTCCGGCGCAATCCGCGGGTCGGCGGTCACCCCGATCCCCGGCCGCCGGCTGATGTAATAAACGTCACCCTGGCGGCGCGACCGCAGGTCCTGCGAGGCCAGGATGACCCGCAGCGCCTGCTCCCAGGGCACCTCGTTGAGGAGGGCGTTCACGACGCCGGTTGCGCCTTCCTCGATCTGGAAACGGTGGCCGCTGTCCTGAAAGAGCATCTCCAGGGCTTGTCGGAGCGGGGTGTCCTTGAATTCGAGGGTGACGGCGAGGGGTGACACGTCTGCCTGCGCAAGCACAGGCAGCGTGTGCGCACTCATCGCAGCCAGGGCTACCGCCAGCAGAAGATAAGGTCGCCTTCTCATCAGAGTGTGGCTTCGAGGAGGGCGACAGGTAATCCTGCCAAGATGTGGCGGGCAGTAGCCCTGCCGAGGACTGCTATCCGCGGCTGAGGCGCGGCTGACGTTCCCCATCGGGGAGCGCACGGACACGGTCATCATCGAGAAGCACCCGTACACGCTGGTGCGGCGCGGCATCGAGGTCGTGCACATTGACCCGCCGGGGCGGAACTGGCCCCTGTACCAGCGGGGGCATTATCGCGCGGGGACGACGTTGTGGAGGCAGGTCACGCGCTTCGCGCCCGATCAGGAGATCGAGTGGGCGTAGCCGGGACTATC
>DATLAK010000011.1 GCA_035527535.1 Armatimonadota bacterium | reverse complement strand
AGAACGAGGGGCTGTGACATGGGCTATGACCTCGTCGGCTGGGATGTTCGAATAAACAACCCTTGGCCGCGCGAGGGCATAGACCTCTCACGTTCTGCCCCTTCACTTTCTGCCTACAAAAATGGCTGAACTATAGGCTAGGCCAATACCTGTGCCCCGCTGGTGAGCCCGGCGATGCGCCCGCGGCATGCGGAGGAACAAGCGGCCGCTGCGGCGAACTCAGGCGACGTGACGCAACGCGACGACAGCCGATCGGTGCGGCCTTTGTTCCGCCCGCGCGCCGTCGTCATCGGTGCGGTGCTCATCGCCGTGTCCCTGCTGTGGATGCGCGAGCTGGAGCTGCGCACCGGCATCTGGGTAGCGACCGGCGTGCCGCCGCTGCCCGCGCTGCTCTTTCTCGCGCTCCTGCTGGCGGCGAACTTCCTACTGCGGGACCGTGGGGCGCGCTGGACTCTGTCGGGGGCCGAGCTGGTCGTCATCTTCGTCATGGTCGGCTTCGCCCTCAACTTCTCGGGGCTGGTGGGCGTGCGCGCTTTGATGCCTTTTCAGGGCGCCCTCTTCTACTACGCCAGCCCCGAGAATCAGTTCGCCGACTACCAGCACTATCTCCCCGCCTGGTGGTATCCGCACGACCCCGCGGTCATCCGCGGCGAGTACGAGGGCGTGCCCGGCGCGGTCGTGCCCTGGGGCGCCTACGCGCTGCCCATGCTGCGCTGGAGCCTCTTCATGCTCGCCCTCGCCGGCGTCTTCATCTGCCTGCTGACGCTGCTGCGCCGCCAGTGGACCGAAGGGGAGCGCCTGACCTTCCCCCTGGTGCAGTTGCCGCTGGCGATGCTCGACGGCCGCCGGCCGTCGTTTTTCGCCGATCCCCTGATGTGGATCGGCTTCGGCGCCGCGTTCCTGTTCAACGCATTGCGGGTGCTGCATGCGGTTGCGCCGTCAGTGCCCACCCCGGGCTTCTACACCAACCTCAGCCCCTACTTCGTGGGCCCGTGGGAGGGCCTGCAGCCGGTGCTGCTGTTCCACCTGCCGCAGGTGGTCGGCCTCGCCTACCTGGTGCCGCTCGATATCAGCCTCTCGGTGTGGCTCATCTTCGTCGTCGTCAAGCTGGTGAAGCACTTTGGCTTCATCCTGGGCTATCGCACTGGCGGCTTCCCCTACATGCAGGAGCAGGCCGCCGGCGGTTTCATCGCTATGGCGCTGGCGCTGCTGTGGATGGCGCGCCGGGACATCGCGTCCGCCCTGCGCGCCGCTTTCGGGCGCGGCCCGGCGCCGGCCGACAACCACCCCTTGCCCTTGCGCTGGGCGGTATGGGGGCTATTCGCATCCCTCGCGCTGCTGCTGGGCTGGTGCCGGCTGGCCGGGATGTCGCTTGCCATCGCCGCCCCCTTTTTCTTCGTCATCATCTGCTTCGCCCTGGTCGGCGCGCGCATCCGTGCCGAGGCCGGGGTGCCCTTCCATCTCGTGCCCTGGGGCATGGCGACCGCAACGCTGTCCAACGCCTTCGGCGTCAAGGGGCTGCTCGCGATGGGCGGGATCCAGGGCTTCGTGCTGTTGTCCTCCCTCAACTGGCTGGGGCGCTTCTGGCTGCCGACCACGCTGGCGGAAAGCCAAATCGAGTCGTTCAAGCTGGCCGACGCAGTCGGCGTGCGCCAACGCCGGATGCTGTACGCCGTCCTCGCTGCCATCGCCATCGGCATTCTCGGTAACTTCTGGGCGCACATCACCGCCATGTTCCGCTGGGGTGAGCTTAACGTTTTCCACGGCGGCACCCAGGGCAGCTTCAACGCGATGATCGCTTTCCAGGAATACGGGGTAATGACGAACGCTTTGCAGGACCCGACGCCGCCGCGGTACACGCAGACTGCGGCCGCGGGCGTGGGAGCGCTGGTGACGCTGGGGTTGTTGGCGCTGCGCATGGGCAGCCGCTTCTGGGCGTTGAGCCCCATCGGCTACCTAGCGGCGACCTGCTGGGGCGAGGGCAATCCCTACTGGTTCGGGTTCCTCGAAGCGTGGGTGCTGAAGGCGCTGATCCTGTGGATCGGCGGCATGCCGCTGTTCCGGCGGCTGATCCCGGCGTTCCTGGGGCTGGCGCTGGGACACTACGCGGGAGCGGGCATCCTGACGGCGACGCTGGGCCTGCTGATGCCTGATCTCGGCCAACTGCCGAGCTGGTTCTGATGCCGGACGCGGCCCTCAGACACGGCCGGCGAGTCATTGCCGGCGGGTTGTCCTTGTCAAGCGTCAATGGAACCGGCGCGCGGGGATCGGTTTCTGTAGGCCGGCGCCCCTTTGCTGCCATACGGGGTCTCGTGACATTCTCGCTGAAACCCTTGGCCCGGCGTGCCCGTCCGTCCCAGTGTCTGATGTCCCGAAGCACTCTCCCGTTCGCGGCACGATAGCACTCATCCGTTCCGGGGCGATAACCATTCATCCGGATGCGCTACCGCAAGCCTTCTTCTCGTCTCGATTCCTACCTTGATGAGTCTCAAGGCCGTTTGATAAGCGTAGAGGCGTCCGAAATCGCTCTCGCAGTGCGCTCCGACGCCCGTCCCATTG
>DATLAK010000010.1 GCA_035527535.1 Armatimonadota bacterium | reverse complement strand
GAACGAGGGGCTGTGACATGGGCTATGACCTCGTCGGCTGGGATGTTCGAATAAACAACCCTTGGCCGCGCGAGGGCATAGACCTCTCACGTTCTGCCCCTTCACTTTCTGCCTACAAAAATGGCTGAACTATAGAATAGCAGCCCTGTGACCTACTACTACGCGGTGGCGGCCCTCATAGCGGGCGCGGTGATCCTGTGGCTTCTCGGCAGGAGGGCCGCCGCCCCTTCGGCCATTCGCTGCCTGCAGCGCGACATCACCCTGCCGCGGTTGCCGCGGCGTTATGACGGCCTGCGGGTGCTGCATGTTTCCGATCCTCACCTGCACCCGCGCCGCGACTGCCGCGCCGCAGTCATCGCCCGCGCCGAAGCGGCCCAACCGCACCTCGTGCTGGTGACCGGCGACCTCGTCTCGGGGCCGCGCGGCCTGCCCCTGGCCCACAGCCTGCTCGAGCAACTGGCGGCGCGCTGGCCGACCTTCATCGTCCCCGGCAACGCCGATCACTGGGCGGATCGCTTCAAGCATCACCTCCCGCGCTGGCCCGCAACCGGGGGCGCCTTGCTGCTGAACCGCGGCCAACCGCTGGACGACGCGAACGGCGACTTCTGGGTCGCCGGGGTGGATGATCCGCACCGTTACCGCGACGACCCCGCGCGGGCCCTGGCGCCGGCGCGGCCGGAGGCGTTCAAGCTGCTGCTGGCGCACAGCCCGGACGTCGTGCGGCGCCCACAGGCATTGCAGGCGGACCTCATCTTTGCCGGCCACACCCACGGCGGCCAGGTACGCCTGCCGGGGGTCGGGGCGCTGGTCACGCGCTCGCGGCTGGTGCGCAAGCTGAGCCAAGGGGTGTTCCGGCTCGATGGAACGACGCTCATCGTGACCGCCGGCATCGGGACGACGCGACTGGCCGTTCGCTTCTGCTGCCCGCCGGAGATGACCCTGTGGGTGCTGCGGCGCGCCGCAGGGTGAGCAGGGCGATCTCGCGCGGGCGGTCGCGCCGCCGCTCCCGCCCACTCTCCGGGCGGTATGCCCCCGGTCTGGCCTCACTCGAACCAGTACGCGTAGAGCGAGGCGCGCTGGAGCGTTATGCGCAGCGTCACGTTGCGTCCCACGGGCGCGGACGCGGGCTGCGGCCAGACCACCGCGGCATCGAGGGCATCGCCGGTGACCGGCAGCGATTGCTCGCAGCCGGGGAGGGGATGCCCCTCTTCCTCGCACAGCGCGGCGGTGCACAGGCCGCCGGCGGCATCCAGGTTGAGGTGCAGCGGCCCGGAGGGCAGCGCAAAGGGCTGCGTCACCAGCAGGCCCGGCTCGTCCCCGGCGTCGAGGGAAACGAAGCCGTCGCGGCGCAGGGTCGCCAGGCCGATGGCCGGCTTGTGCTTGCGCACGATGGACTCATGGGGGAACTTGGGGCCGGAGTGCGGGCCGTTGACGCCGTCGTAGTAGATGTAGAGCCGCTCATCGCGACGGATAATGCGCTCGGCGCAGCGCGCCATGCCGTCCTCCCACGAGCCCGGCTCCCCCAGGGGCAAGAAGACCTGGCGCTCGGCCACGCGCTCCCAGTCAACGCCGTTGCGGCTGACGCCGAGCTGGGTGTCTATGCAGCCGTCGCCGCCCTCGCGATAGACCCACAGCATGCCCACGTACAGCCCCTCGTAGAGGTCAATGCCGGCGCCGTAGAACTGCGTGCCCTCGCCGTCGCGCTCATCGCACTCCAGCACCAGCTGCGGCGGCGTCCAGTGCAGGAAATCCTCGCTCTCGCTGCGCGCGATCTTGCGCCCGAAGCCGAAGCGGCTGAAGGCTACGTAGCGCTCCAGCGCCGGGTCCCACAGCAGGTTCTGGTTGGTGTCCATGTACGCGCGGATCACCGGGTTGCGCGGCGCGTGCGTCCAGTGGATACCGTCCGCCGACCACGCCAGGAAGGCGCCGTCGTCAGGCGTCTCCTGCCACAGCACCCGTTTCAGCTCGGGGTGCACATGCGCGCCGCCGGTGGCGTGATCCCAGAACAGCGCCTTGTAGCGGCGCGCGGGGTCGGGCTCGCCCTCGTCCACCAGCACCGATATGCCCTCGGCGTTCTGGCGCCCCAGGGCCAGGATATTGTTGGCGCGGCTGCCGCGGAACTCAAACTGCCCCAGCTCAGGCTTGTGCCAGTTGACGCCGTCGGGCGATTCAGCGTAGCCCACGCGGGTGGTTTGCGGCAGCGCATGGCGCGTGCCGGTGGCGTGGTCG
This sequence comes from Armatimonadota bacterium, assembly GCA_035527535.1. Classification (NCBI taxonomy): domain Bacteria; kingdom Bacillati; phylum Armatimonadota; species Armatimonadota bacterium. The sequence goes on along the minus strand of DATLAK010000010.1, from coordinate 6,264 downwards.
GTGAACTCGCCGTCGCCGGGGCAGCCCGCCAGGTGCCACATGCGGAACTTGCCCACGGCTTCGTCGTAGAGGGTGGTGCCGTACACCGACACCATGTTCTCCCACGGGCGATCGGCGCGCACCACCGGGTTGGCCGGGTGGCGCTGCGGCTGATGCACCGTGCGGCGCAGGTTGTGCACGTGCTGGAGGTCTTTGTCGTCCAAGAACAGGATGCGGCGCATGACGATCACTTCCCCGGGCAGAGTCGAGTAACGGCGTTCTGCAGCCGGGGCGCGGAACCTGTCGCACGCCGCTGTAGGGCGAGGATTGCTCCGCCATGGGCGGACAAGTAGCCCCGGCGTAGTCCGGCTCGATGGCACCACGCTTATCGTGACCGCCGGGATCGGGACGACGCGACTGAGCGTTCGCTATTGCTGCCCGCCGGAGATGACCCTGTGGGTGCTGCGGCGCGCCGCAGGGTGAGCAGGGCGATCTCGCGCGGGCAGTTGAAGCGCACGTTGGGGAAGATTTCGCCGGCCCCGCGCGTCACGAACATCGCGGTCGTGCCCTCGCGGAATAGCCCGTGCGCGTAGCGGTTGCCGTAGCGCGACAGCACTACCGGCGGGCCCATCAGGGGCAGGTTGATCTGGCCCCCGTGCGTGTGCCCCGCCAGCACCAGCGCCACGCGCCCCCGCGCCTGCGCGATGATGTCGGGCGAGTGCGCCAGGAGGATGACGCACGATTTCGCGGGCGCCCCGGAGAGCGCGGCGTCGAGGTCGTCCCCGCCAGTGTAGGGATCATTCACGCCCGCCACGTAGAGCGCCTCCCCGCCGCGCTTGAGCGCGATGCTCTCATTGACCAGCACCCGGACCCTCGCTCCGCGCAGCGCCCGCAGGGAATCCGCCTCACCGATCCACCGATCGTGGTTCCCCAGCACCGCGTACACACCGAGCGGCGCCCTCTGCTCGGCGATCACCTGCGCCGCCTGCGCTTCGTAGCGGGCATCACCGGTCGCGTAGTCGCCCACAAAGAGAATCAGATCAGGACGGAGGCGGGCAAGGGGGCGAAGCCTGGCGCGCATTGCCGTGCTGCCGTCTCCGCGGTGAAGGTGCACATCTCCAATACAGCAAACCCGCAGGCCGTCGAAGGCCGGCGGCAGCCCGCGCACCGGAACCTGCCAATTGGTGACCCGCGCCGGCAAGTTCAGCCGGTCCTGAACCGTCCCCGCGGCGGTGATCGGACCCAGGCCGGCCAGCAGCAGCAGGGCAGCTGCCGCGCCCACGCGGCACCGCGAGGGCGGCGACGGCCGCAGCGCCAACCAGATCGCGCCCTCCCACACCAGCAGTATCATCAGCAGCATCACTGCCCCGGCCCCGAGCGTGGCGGACAGCCGGTGGGTGGCCGAGCCGGCGCTTCTGTTCGCCATCCAGTAGATGAGAAGCGAGGCGATGAGCGCGACCACGACGTCGGCAACGAGGATCGCGCCCAACGCACGCCGGAAAGCGCGGCTGCACACGCCCAGCACGAACCGCGCGATCAGCGCGTCAACGGCTATGCGCGCGACGACGAAGGCGGCTAACACTTGGCGATCCTGATCGTCTCCCCGCCGGGCCGGGTGAGGGTGTGGGCCGACGGCGTTCCACCCCCACCTTTATCATCCCCTGCTGCTCTGCGAAGCAGCCCAGCCACTTCGCTACCAAGCACGAGTTGGAAGGGGCAGGAGTCGGCTCGCGCATCCCCACCGGCCGCGACCACGGCCCGCTCGGAGGTCACTGTGGCTGCCATTCGGTGTGGTCGCGCCAGGCCCGCGCGGTGCCCTTGAGCGCTCCCTCCACCATCACCTGCACTTCGAAGGGTGCCTTGGGGTCATAGTCGGGCGGGGCCGCGAACCACAGGGACGCCGCCGCGAATTGCATTTCGGCGCCCACCTGCGGGCTGACCGCGCCGGGCCGCAGGCGCACCACCACCACCGTGTCGGATCTCACCTCTATGCGCTCGACCCCGGGGCGTTGGGTCTCCCTCTGCACCCACGCCCGCAGCCACTCGGGGGCGGAGGTGCCGCGCGCCAGGATGGCCGCAACCTCCCCCCGCCCGAAGGCTTTCGCCATCTGCAGCGGCGTCGAGCCCGACTTGTTCTTCGCGGTCAGGCTGGCCTTCGCATCGAGCAGAGCGCGCACGACCTCGGCCTGACCCGCGCCTGCGGCCGCGTGCAGCGGCGTGTCGCCGCGGTCGTTGGCGACGTTGACGCCGGCCCCAGCGCGCACCAGCATCCGCACCGCCTCGGCCTGCCCGCGAATGGCAGCCCAGTACATAGGCGTCGCGCGGTCCCGGTCGCGGGCGTTGACGCTCGCCCCTCTCGACAGCAGCAGCTTGATGACCGCGGTCCTGCCTTCCGCCGCCGCGTCGTGCAGCGGCGTCCGGCCATTCTCACTCGTGGCGCGCACCAGGGCCGGGTTGGCCCCCACCAGCCTTTCGACCAGCGCCACATCGCCGGCGGCGGCGGCGGCGTGGATGTCGCCCGTGGGCGCCGGCGCGGCCGCGGTCGGCGCGGGCGCGACCGGGGCCGGCGGCGTCGCCGCTTTCTTCTGGCAACCTACCACGAGCATACCGGCAACCACCAATGTCACCACTACCAGCCACTTGACGATTCGCATGATGTCCCTTTCGCCCGAATCACAGGCGAGGGCGCCTGTGCCACACTTGGGCCGCGCGCTCCCGGTCCGCCGTCGTGGGCGCGACTTCCTATAGAAGTCGCGTTCTCGACGGTGCAAGGCCCCGCGGCGGCCATCCTGAACACCCCTCATTGAATATGACATCGGGTCATGCCGACGACTGAAAGAGAGCGACCCGCCCCCTTTCACCCGCCCATCGGCAGGTCCTGGTCGCGGCGCGGTCTTCGTTTTCCACGCGCGCTCGGCGCTTTCTTGAAGGTGCGGTTGACCTGGCGCAGCGGCGGCATCTCAATGCCCGTGCCGTGCAGCATCTCATTCACCGTCAGGACTTGCAGCTTCCGGTAGTCCTCATTCCAGCCGGGGGAGCGATAGAACCCCGCGCCTGCCGCCTCCGCGCGCATGGGCTGGGTCGGCTCCTGCATCGTAATGAGCACGCCCATCTCCGCGGCCTCGCGCTCGACCACGCCGCGCAGGTCGCGCACGTGCGCCGAGGTGATGTGACCGGCTTTCACCTGGAGGATGACCTGCTTGGTCTTGGCGCCTTCGCCTTCGTCGTGGAAGTAGATGCGACCGTCAATCCCTTTGTCGCTGCCCTTCTTCTGCTCGACCGGGCGCGCGCCAACCAAGCCGAGGGCCCAGAACTGGAACTGGTCACATCCTGTTCCTGCTATCCTCCCTGGACTGCCCGCCGATCTCGTATTCGGTGCCAACTCAGAACCGAAGCTCCTGGAACGGAACGGTTATTCGGCCCTCTTCCGCCAGGATTCGCTGCCGTTGACGAAGGAAATCGACAAGCTGCACATCTCCTTGGAGCAGCATCGTGACGTCATATCCGTTCATAACGAAGAAGCAAGGTTGCTTCCCTCGTGTAATGGCATCCTCAGCCTCTCGCGTTATGCCGTTCACCGAGATAAAGACTCCGCGAGTGTATTTGGATTTGCCTTCGATCTTGCCGCGAAACACGAGGAGACCGGCTTCGCTTGACGGCTCCCGTTCCCACTTCGCTTCAAGCAGGTATACCTCGCTGTCGAGTACGAATGAACCGTCTATCTGCTCACCCCTGACGCCAAACGGCGCTCGCGGCGAGAGTTGCTTGAGATCGAACATCCGATTCAGAATCTTCTCGAAGTACAAACCCGCCTGCTGGCGATTCGGTTCCGAATGCAAAGCGAGAAACTGCTCCTTGAGCGCGTACATCTCGCGACTGCGTTCGCCCAGATCCGCGGCTCGAAGCTTCTCCTGCGCTTGTTCTTGCTCGACATGCTCCCTGGCACGGGTCATCCCATCCGCTCCTAGTGACGCCTTCAGGCCAGGGTCCCACAGGTCTGGGAACTTGAAGCCGACTTCGAGAACCAAGCCGTTAAGACAGTCAATCTGTCCAGGCGTAACGGGGTTGCCTTGCGACTGCCGGTAGACAATACCTGCTCTCACAACCTCAAGCAACAACGGCTCGAATCGGTCGCGTCTAAACTCCAATGTGCTGCCCAGCAGGGAAGCTATCATTGGCTTCTTGCTGCCGGCCTGCCAGAAATCACCCACGCCCACTTTCTGTGCAACCGTCCTAAACGACACGTGTCCCTTCCATTTCGGGTTCCCGGAACCAGGCAGAAAGTCGTATAGCAGTTCAGCCATTTCTGCTACTGTTCGCGAGTGTTTTAGCGGCAGAACCATTCTGCAAACCTCCCAATAAGTCCCTCTCTGTGACGAATTGCCAACGCTCCTATCAGAAAACGCCGTTGGAGTAGAAGAGGACAATGTCATGGCTCTTGGGAAGTTGCTGGGCTCGCGCCTTGCTGCTTCCGGAGAACGGTGTCCGTCGCCAGACTATCTCATTCCTGAAATTGGCCGCGCCGAACACCGCGTCCATGAGCAGTTTGAGGTAATGGCTTGCGGTGGGGTCGCAGTGGAGGTAGATGCTGCCGGTGCGTTTGAGGACGCGGCGCAACTCGACCAGGCGCGGGGCCATCATCGCCAGGTAGGCAAGCAGATTGCTGTCGCCGAGGAATATGCGCAACGCCTGCATTGCCTGGGAGATTCGCCCACCTGCCTCGACGACTTCCTGGCACGCTTCGGCAGCGGCCTGGTCCCAGCGCCAGGTGTCCTCGAACGCCTTGATCTGGGCAGCGGCCCGCGAACCGTTCTGCTCGGCGAACAGGACGTTGTAGCTGGCGTTGCTGTTGAACGGCGGGTCGAGATAGATCAGGTCCACCGATTTATCCGCGATGTGTTGCCGCAGGATGTCCAGGTTGTCGCCGTAGTAGAGAAGGTTCTCGGGCATGTTGGCACCCCCCGGGTCCCGGCATCAATCGGAGACGGGATTCTTCGCTTCGCTCTGAATGACATCCTTCGGCGGCATTGCGTGCATCGCCAGGGCTTGCCCGCCGGTCGTTGGGCGGGGCGGCTGTGCTCCACGGGATCACGACCACCCCTGCACCCGCTCGGCGGCGCGGGCCATGACCTCCCGCTCGTCCACCGTGGTGAGCTTGCCGTCGTCGAGGACGACCTTGCCGTTGACGAGGACGGTTCGCACGTCGCCCGCGCGCGCGCTGTAAACCAGGTTGGAGACGACGTTGTGGCGCGGCGTCAGGTGCGGCCGATCGAGCGCCACGAGGACGATGTCGGCCTTCATCCCCGGCGCGAGCATGCCGATGCGATCTTCCATGCCCAGGGCGCGCGCCCCGCCGCGGGTGGCCAATTCCAGCGCCTGGTAGGCGCTGATACAGGTGGGATCGTCAGCGGCGAGCTTGTGCACCAGGGCGGCCAGGCGCGCCTCCTCCAGCACGTCGAGGTTATTGTTGCTGGCGGCGCCGTCGGTGCCGAGGCCGACGCTGACCCCCGCCGCGAGCAGCTTGGGCACCGGCGCCGTGCCCGAGGCGAGCTTCATGTTGCTGCCGGGGTTGTGGCTGACCCCGACCCGGCGCCGCGCGAGCAGGGCGATGTCGTCATCGGTGACGTGCACGCAGTGGGCGGCGAGCACCGGCTGCACCTCGAACAGGCCGAGCCTCTCCATGTGGGCGACGGGAGTCAGTCCCATCTTGGCGATGCTCTCCCGCACCTCGGATGCGGTCTCGGAGAGGTGGATGTGGACGCCCAGGTTGAGCTCGTGGGCGGTTTCGATGGCGCAGCGCATGATGCTGTCGGGGCAGGTGTAGGGGGCGTGGGGGCCGAGCATGACGGTGATGCGCCCCTCGGCGGCGTCCCGCCACTTCCGCGCATACTCGGCGGCGGCCGCGAGGTCCTTCTCGGCGCGATCCATGAAGCCCAGCAGCACCGCCGACAGCACCGCCCGAATGCCCGATTCCTGCGCCGCCTGCGCCGTCGCGTCGAACCACCAGTACATGTCGTTGAAGGTGGTGACCCCCGCATGCAGCATCTCCACCATCCCCAGCAGCGACCCCCAATAGATGTCGTCATGCTTGAGCTTGACCTCGGTGGGCCAGATCTTCTGCTCCAACCACGGCATCAGCTCCATGTCGTCGGCGTAGCCGCGCATCAGCGTCATGGCGACATGGGTGTGGGCGTTGACCAGGCCGGGCAGGACGGCGACGTCGGGCCCGCCGAGGACGCGGTCGAAGTCGCCCGCGGGCTCCTCGGCGCCGACGGAGACGATCTG
>DATLAK010000009.1 GCA_035527535.1 Armatimonadota bacterium | reverse complement strand
GCCCGCTCCACCGTCGGCAGCATCCCCCGCAGCCATTGGTCGTCGCCGGTCACCATCCAGGTGGACCAGATGGAGAGCACGGCGATGTACTCGACATCGGATTCGGTTTCGACGCGCCAGGTGCGCCCGTCGCCGGCGATGCCGTCGAGGATCTGCCCGACCTGCGCCGACTTGCGCGCGAGCGCCTCCCAGCCGCTGGTGAGGTCGCGCTCCCAGCAGGGGTAGGCGAGGGAGTTGTAATACATGTCGCGCCACCAGATGCCGAGCATGCGGATCGAATCAGCGGTGGTGTAACCGACCATCTCCCGCCCGTCCACCTCCAGGCGGCGGCGGTTGAGGCGAATCGCCTCCCGGTTGGCGGGCAGGAAGCGATCGTACAGCGCGACGCCGGTCTCGACCCCCGTCTGCGGCTCCAGGTAGAAGTTGCAGATGCGGCTGTGCTCCTCGTAGTCGCCGAAGTAGAGCTGGATGAATTGCATCCCCGGCTCGCCGCCGCAGAGGAACGCGCCGGTGCCATCCCCGTTCGTCAGGGCAACCTCGATCTGCTCGTATGCGCCGCCCAGCCCGTCGCGCACCACCAGCCGCGCCGGTTGCTCGGCCCGCCCCGCGGGCGCGGTCACGAACACCGTCACTTCGTCCAGCGGTCGGTAGGTCAGACGGTCAGTGCGCAATTTGCCCCACGCCGCCTCGACGTGCGCCGGGGGTATGTAGTCTCGCTTGTCCATCTGCTTGCTTACCTCGTTTGATCCGCTTGCCATCTCCGCCGCCCCCCCCATGCCGGAACCCCCAGCTTCGGCGCGGTGCCAGGGGTTCCCTCTGCAAGCGGCGATGAACCGGCGAGTCAGGCATCCGCCGTCGGGGCTTGCTTGTACGCGTAGAAAAGGTGCTCCAGGTACCAGGTGTCGCCGTCGTTGGCGAGGACGCGGTAGGCCGCGCCGGAAAGCGCGATCGCCAGCCTACTTCACGGGCGCGCGGTCTGGAGCCTCACGTAACGTCGGCTGCCAGACGATGGGACGGCGACCTGGGCCGCGCGTCCTGGGATAGATTGATTGGACATGTCCATCAGCGAAGGCATAGATGTCCATATCGTCGCCTCTGATCCGCTCCGCCAGTAGCTCCGCCCCGCCGGCGGCGTTCCAGCCGCGGTCGCTCTCGAAGATCAGCACGACCGAAGCAGGGTCAACTACGGAATCAGCACGCACATCGCTCAGCGCCGAGTTGAACGCGTACGCACACTCGAGTCCGCGCGCCAAGGGGTCGCGGAAACTCCGTCGGTCACGAACGTACGGCAGGAGGTCATCACACCACGTTGCCGCCTTCGGAAAGCGGCCCTGGTGATCCTGCGCGTACTCCAGGGCGGCGCTACCGAGTACCTTCGTGTTCCCGATTGTGACCGACTGCTGGGCGGATCTCCAGTCGCCCGCCGCGACCCACTGGAAGCCGGTCGCCGGGGCCCAGGCCAGCAGGGCTATCAGCAAGCCGACGGACCCGAAGCGCGGCGCCGAAAGAGAGCGTCCTCGCCGCCGCTGGACGTGTCTCACAACCAGGTCAAGAACCGCTAGAAACAATGCGACCGTCGGCACCCAGGCTGCGACAGTGAACGCGCCCCTGGGGATCCCCTACCAAGCGATGGTGTCGCCTGCAGCGTCAATGGCCCACACCACGGTGATGCCGCCGACAAACGTGAGGCCGGGCAGCGCGATTGATACCGACTCCAGACGACTCAATGCTCATCCCCCCGGCGAGTTCAACTTGCCCCCGGCGCGGTGGCGGCCTTGAGCGCGGCGGTGAATTCCTCCACCACCTGCTCCAGGTCCTCCGCGCCGGCGTGCCGCGCGATGAGCTCCACCAGCGCGCTGCCCACGACCGCCCCGTCGGCGAATTCGCATACCGCGCGAATCTGCTCCGGGCGTGAGAGGCCGAAGCCCACCACCACGGGCAATTCGGGCGCACCGCCGTGCGCCCCTACAACGCGGACCCGCTCCACCAGCGCCCGCGCGTCGGGGGGCAGTTGGTCGCGCGCGCCCGTCACCCCCAGCCGCGACACGCAATAGATGTAGCCGGTCGCCAGTTCGGCCACCGATGCGATGCGCTCATCCGGGCTGGTCGGCGCCAACAAGAATATGGTGTCGAGCCCTTCCGCGCGCGCGTGCCGCAGCCACGCTTCGGCTTCTTCCGGCGGCAGGTCGGTCAGCAGCACCCCGTCCACGCCCGCCTGCGCGGCGGCTTCCGCGAACCGCTGCCACCCGAACTGCGCCACCGGGTTGGAGTAGGTCATCAGCACTACGGGTGTCTCGAATCCGCACTGCGATGTGGCACAGCCGCCCCCGGCTGTGTCCGGGCGGCTTCGTGAAGCCGCCCCCACGTGGCGAGCACGGAATCGCCCAACAAGATCCAGCACCCCCTCCACCGTCGCCCCGGCGCGCAGCGCGCGGTCATAGGCGGCCTGGTTCACCGGCCCGTCGGCCAGGGGATCGGAGAACGGTATGCCGAGCTCGATGACATCCGCCCCCGCCCGCGCCAGGGCCTGCATCACCCGCAGCGTGGTCTGCAGGTCCGGGTCGCCGGCGACGATGAACGGTACCAGCGCGCCCTCGCCGCGCGCGGTCAGCTCGGCGAAGCGCCGCGCGATTCGCGTCTGCTCCGCCCGCGCCCGCGTCACTCCGCACCCCCTTGCGCAAGCTTCTCGATGATCGCGGCGTCCTTGTCCCCGCGCCCGGAGAGGTTGACGAGCATCACCGCATAGGGCCCCATCTCCGCCGCGATCTTGCGGGCGTAGGCCAGCGCGTGCGCGCTCTCCAGCGCGGGGATGATGCCCTCCAGCCGCGACAGCTCGCGGAACGCCGCGACCGCCTCCTCGTCGGTGACCGAGACGTACTCGGCGCGCCCGCTGTCGCGCAGGTGGGCGTGCTCGGGGCCGACCCCGGGGTAGTCCAGCCCGGCGGCGATGGAGTGGGTGGGGTGGATCTGGCCGTGGAGGTCCTGCAGCAGGGAGGTCATGGCGCCGTGGAGGATGCCCGGGGTGCCCCGGCCGAGGCTGGCGGAATGGCGCCCGGTGTCGAGCCCCTCGCCGGCGGCCTCGACGCCGATGAAGCGCACGTCGTCATCCAGCAGCGGATAGAAGATCCCGATGGAATTGGAGCCCCCCCCGACGCAGGCGAGGACGCAGTCCGGCAGGCGCCCCTCGACCTCCAGCATCTGCGCCCGCGCCTCGCGTCCGATCACCGACTGGAAATCGCGCACCATCATCGGGTAGGGGTGCGCCCCCACCACCGAGCCGATGACGTAGAACGTGTGCTCGACCGTGGTGACCCAGTCGCGGAAGGCCTCGCTGGTCGCATCCTTGAGGGTGCGCGTGCCCGCGCTCACCCCGATCACCCGCGACCCCAACAACCGCATGCGGAAGACGTTGAGCGCCTGGCGCTCCATGTCCTCCTCGCCCATATAGACGTCGCACTCGAAACCGAAGAGGGCGGCGACGGTAGCGGTCGCGACCCCGTGCTGGCCGGCGCCGGTCTCGGCGATGATGCGCCGCTTGCCCATGCGCCGCGCCAGCAGCGCCTGGCCCAGGGTGTTGTTGATCTTGTGCGAGCCGGTGTGCGCGAGGTCCTCGCGCTTGAGATAGACCTTGGCTCCGCCCCAGGCCTCGGTCAGGCGCCGGCAGAGGTAGATCGGCGTCGGCCGCCCGGCGTAGGAGCGCAGGTAGTAGTCCAGCTCTTCCTGGAACGCGGGATCATCCTTGGCCGCCCGGTAGGCGCGAGTCAGTTCCTCCAGGGGCGCCATCAGGGTCTCGGGCACGAAGCGCCCGCCGTAGGGGCCGAAATGGCCCCCCTTATCCGGTAGCACCGCCTGTGGAGAATGCTTGGGAGAGCGTGCCAACTCCTCTCCCTCTGAGGGAGAGGCGGGGAGAGGGTGCGGACTCATGGCGTCTCACCCCCACCTCCATCCTCCCCCTGGAAGGGGGAGGAGTTCGCCGCCCAATCCGCACTGGCCGTGATCACTTCACATCTGGCTTTCATCGAATTCCCTCACCGCGCGCACGAAGTCGCGCATCAGTTCATGATCCTTCCTGCCCGGCGACGCCTCGACGCCGCTGCTTACATCCACCGCGTAAGGCCGCGCGGCCTCCAGGGCCGCAACGACGTTGTCCGGGGTCAGCCCGCCGGCCAGGACTATCGGCTTGCCCGCGTCCGCGGCGGTCCGCGCCAGGCCCCACTCAAAGGCGACCCCCGTGCCGCCGGCTTTGCCCGTCACGCGCGAATCGAGGAGAAAGGCGTCCGCGCGTCGGTACGCGTCCAGCCGGCCGAGATCACCCTCGTCGCCGATGCGGAAAGCCTTGATAATCCATGGCATGGGTGTCATTCCGAGCGGAGCGAGGAATCTCGGTTCCGTACATCCTGGCGAGACCCTTCGCAGTTTATCCTGAGCGAAGTCG
>DATLAK010000008.1 GCA_035527535.1 Armatimonadota bacterium | reverse complement strand
GCCCGACGACCTGTGCCAGTTGGAGGCACAAGTGCGACGCGGCATCCGGCGGGTGCGGCGCACAGACGACCTGGCTTTCGTTTTCCTCAAACACTCTGGACTCTATCCTGAACTATATAAGGTATTATGCGAGACTCAATAGGAGCTTCTTGACGATTCTCCTCAGCGACACCGCGCTGCGGTGCGCATCAAGTATGCGGCGCACGCTGATACAAGTGTACACAGCATACCAGCGGTGGATGCGGTCGAAAAGGTAACTAGGCCGCTGAAAGCGCGGATTACTGCCGGCGACTTCCGTTACGCGACGGTAAATGTGGCGGCTGAGATGGAGGTCCGCTATATCGTTGCCCACGAGATTGAGCTGTGTGACGAGTTTGCTCAGAAGCTGCTCGCGCATATGTTCCCCCGACGTATTGTTCGCAAGCTTTCTCAGTACAGCTAGCGGCGGCTGTCCCACATCTATATCTCGACCCGAAACACGCCCCGGAGCGCGAACCCGAACGCGATGGAGAGGACGAAGAAGGCGACCAGCCAGTGCACGTTCCAGCGCCACAGGGGGAGGGCCGCGGGGGCGTAGCCGACGGTGATCTCGCGCACCGCCGCCCCCGCGGGCAGGGGCGCTTCCCCCGGGTTGAGCAGCGTTTCCCATAACCCCGAGCCGACCCGCCGCGGGCTGACGCGCGCCCACCCCGACGCCACCGTGATCCGCTTTTCGACCTCCCCGGCGGCGGTGACAAGACGGACGACGTAGGCCCCCGGGCGCTCGGCGCCGATGCGCCAGTCTACTTCGTGCAGCGCCGGCATGCGCAGGGCCGGGGTCTCGACCTTGAGGCCGGGGGGGGCGATCAATCTGGGCGGGTGCGCAATGAGGTCGGCACCGGGCTCGAACCAGGCGGCGAGGATGACCGCCTCCCCTGGACGCGGTGGCCGGTATCCGTAGCGGGTGTTGAGCTGCACCAGGATGAGCACCACCGGCACGATCATCACCGCTACCGGCCGCAGCGAATGCCCCAGGTAGGCGAGGTTGTTGAGCAGGATATCCTTCTGTGCGCGCAGCAGCACCCCCATGTCGTCGCGATAGAGGCGCACCTCCAGCAGGTGCGCGCGGATGCGATCCTTCGCCCGGCGGAGGGCGCGTTGGTTGGAGGTGTAGCGGAAGACGAGCAGCATCACTACCCCCGTAACCAGCGACACCGCGGCAATGCCGTACCACGGGCTCAGCCCCGCAAACGGGCGCAGGATGACATCGAAGATGGCGTTCATTATCGAGTTGACCAGAATCATGTCGCAGTCAAGGCGCCCCGCGGTCACTCACGAGATGTAGCCCAGCCCCTGGAGCTTGCGCCTGATCTCCTCCTCGGAGTCGGACTCCTCGAGCTTGGCGATCTCGCGCGCCAGCAGATGCTCGATGAACTCGTCCACCGACGAGTAGCCCGCCAGCTCCGCGTAGCGCCTGGCCTGGTCGAGCAGAGCCGGATCAATCTTGGGCTTACGACCGAACATAATCACCTCCCGCTGGCGGCTAGGCCTAAAGGCCGCCGTGGCGGGCCGACTCGTCGGCCCTAGCCACAGCGCTCAATCCTACAGGATGTTGCTCCCCGTCATCTCGTCCGGCGGCTCCAGCCCGAAGTCGGCGAGGATGGTAGGCGCGAGGTCGTGGAGCGCCGGGCGCGCCGCGCGCACGGGCTTGCTGCTGAATATCATCCCCGGCACGTGCACCGGGTCTATGCAGTGATCGCCGCTCCACTTGCCGGTGTTGTCGTCGAGCACGGTGTCGGTGTATTGGCCGATCGCCGTCTGCCAGGAGGCGCGGTAGCCGTGGTTGTAGCCGATGATGAGGTCCGGCGCCTGGTCGGCCATGGGGCCGGTGTAGTTCTCTTTGGCCGGGTAGACGTTGGAGATGACCTGCCTGCCGTTGCGAGGGTCGCGCACGCTCAGCAGGCGCGAGGCGATCTCCCGCGCCAGCGCGTCCTGCTCGGGGCCGGGACGGACCGTGCCCTGGCTTTCGCGTCCGGCGACGTTGAGGTAGAGGCAGTTCAGGCCTAACCCGTAGGCCCGGGTGTAGCCCCAGTCAGCGGCGGCGAAGATGTCCGGTTGCTTCGCGCCCGTGTCCCACGTCGCCAGGTACTTGTTATCGCGCAGCCAACTGTTGAGCTGGAAGGAGCGATAGTAGGGCGCGAACCCGTGGTCGGAGAGGACGATGAGCAGATCGTCGCCGCGCACCTTGCGCAGCGCCTTCTCCACCACGCCGTCCATGGCCTGGTAGAGGTCCTCGATGGCGGAGACGTAACGCGCCGCGAGCGTGGGGTCGTAGGCCGGATGCGACGGATCGCGCGGCCACCAGAACATGTGGCCGTGGCGGTCGGTGTTGGACAGGTAGAGAAAGAGCAGCCCTTCATCGAAGCGCTCCATCTCGTAGTCGAACATATCCAGCCGCTCGGCCAGCACCAGGCCGGACTGCTGCAGGTACTCGTCTTCGTCGAGCAGCTTGCTGGAGAGGACCTTGGTGTCCTCGGGCATGCCCTGGGTGTAGAAGAACCCGAAGCGCCGGTGCAGCTCCTGGGCGTAGCTCGCGGGGGTGGTGATGGGCAGCGCGGGCGCCGACGGGTCAAGGTTGAGGGGCGTGACGTAGAGCCGGAAATACGGCCGCACCGACTTCAGGTAGAAGCGGCAGATCCCGCTCACCCCGTGCGCCCACAGCATGGGGAACTTGACCTGCACCCACTCGCTCCACTCGCCCTGCCGCAGCAGCACCTGCTTGCCCGCGAGGGCGATCTTGGCCACCGCCGCGGTGGGATCGAGGTGGATGGTCAGGTCGAGGCCGGTCTTGGGGGCGCCCTTGCACAGGTCGTTGGGCGGCCCGTGGAGCCGGGTGCGGACGGTGTGATCATTGACCGTGACCGGATAGACGTTGCCGCCGGAGACGTCATCGGGGTTGGGCGGCGGGGCGTTGGTGTAGAACGAGAACGTGCCATAGGTGCCGAGCAGGTCGGGGGTGCCGAGGCCGGCGAGGGCGCGCCCGGAGGGTGTCGGCGGGAAGTTGGAGGGCAGGCGAAAGATGGTGCAGGGGAGGCCATGCTCCTCCAGGGTCTGCCAGAAGGCGGGTCCGCGCCGCAGCAGCTCGACTTTGCCGCCGGATAGCGGCAGCACCAGGTTGCCGACCTTGAGCGTGCGGTCGGCGGGCCGCACTCTGGCAATGGATAAGTGAGGCAGGTAGGTCTCCGGGTCGCGGGCGATGAAGTCGAAGATGCCATGGACGCCGGGGTTGGCGCCGCTGGCGAAGTTGGCCCAGGCGACCGGGCTGTGGGGGGGGAGGCTGGTGCCGACGCGCCCAAAGCTGCCCATCTCCGCCAGCCGCCGGAAATGCGGCAGCCGCCCCTCGCGCATCATGCGCTCGACGATCTTCGGCTCCATGCCGTCGAGGCCGATGACCAGCACCTTTTTCGACCGCGGCGAGCGGCGCCGGGCGCAGCCGCCCAACACCCCCGCCGCCGGCAGGGACAGCGCCGCGGCCGCGGCGCCCGCGCGCTTGAGCAGCTCCCGCCGCGTGAGGCCGCGCCCGCGCTTCTCTTCTCGCTTGTGCTCTGTATCGCCGGACATGTGCTTGCCCGCAGGCGAGACGCCTGCGCTACCGTTCAGGTTGAGCGCCGCCGCCGCTCACGCCAGCAGCGGCTTCCCTTCCATGTACGCCGGCGCCTCGACCCCGAACAGGTCGAGCGCCGTCGCCGCGATATCCGTCATCCGCGGCCGCTCGACCGCCAGCGGCCGGTTGCAAAACAGCACCCCCGGCACCAACGCCGGGTCCATGCAGTGATCTCCGCTCCAACTGCGGGTGTTGTCTTCGAAGACGACGCCGGTCACTTTGCCTACCGCGCCGTCCCAGGAGGTGCGGTAGCCTTCATTATAGCCGATAATCAGGTCCGGGGCCTCGCCGATGTAGGGGCCGACGTAGACCTCCGCCGCCGCGAACGCGCGGTTGATCGCCACCTCGCCGGTATCGGGATCGCGCAGGCCGGAGAGCTTGGCCGCGATCTCGCGGCGCAGGCCGGCCGCCTGCTCGGGGGCGACCGTGCCGCGACTCTCCCGCCCCTGCCGGTTCAGGTATATGCCCGCCAGGCCCATTGCGTAAGCCCGTGTGCGCTCCCAGTCCACGCCGGCGAACCACTCGCCGTCCGCCGCGTCATCCTTGAGCGCCAGGTAGCCCTCGCGGCGCAGCCACGAGTTGAGGTTGACCCCGCGCCGGAACGAGCGAAACCCGTGATCGGACAGCACCAGCAGCACCGTGCGCGCATCCACGCGCCGCAGGATTCGGCCCACCAGATCGTCGGCGCGGCGGTAGATGTCCGCGATCGCGCCCGCGTGGCGCGCCGTGTCCTTGTCGGCGTTGGCGGGGTGGCGTTCATCGAGGTAGCGATAGAACATGTGCTGGATGCGGTCGGTGGCATCGAAGACGCACGCGCACACCCCGCGCCGTGTCTTGTCCAGCGCATCCATGAACATGCGCTCGCGCTCGTCGTGGATGAGATAGCACTGGTCCAGAAATGCCTGCTCGTCAATCACGCGCTCGTTGAGCGCCCAGGTGTCCTCGGCCAGGCCGAGGGTGGCGTAGGGCCCCAGCAGCTTCGACAGGTACATGGCGTAGGTGACGGGGTGCGATACCGGCATGACGGGGCGCTCGGGGTCAATGTTGACGGGGGTGGCGTAGAGCTCACATTCGGGTGCGGCCCGTTTCAGCAGGAAGCGACAGATGCCGCTGACCTTGACCCCGAGCCCGGCGTTGAAGGTCAGGCGCACCCAGTCGGAATATCGCCCCGTGGCCAGGCGCACGCGCTGCCCGCAGATGCGCAGCATCGCCCCATCGTCACGTGGGGTCAAGACGAAGGGGGCGCCGATCTCGGCGCCGTCATCGGACCGCGGGTTAACGGGGCCGGGCAGGGTCGCCGCGAATCCCCCGCCGTTGCGGCGCAAGGCGATGCGGACGCCGCCGGTGTGCTGCCCATCGCCGCCGGTGGTGAAGAAGCAGAACGTGCCCTGGCTGCCCCGTAGATCGGGCACGCACATCGCCGACAGCAGCAGGCCGTTGAACTTCTCCGGAGGGAAGGTGATGGGCACGCGCAGGATGGTGCACCAGATGCCGTGCGCGGACAGCAGCTTCCAGAAGGGCTGGCTGCGGCGCAGCAGGCGCAGCCCCGGGCGGCCCAGGGGAAGGCGGTACTTGCCCAGCTTCAGCGACCGGCGCGGCGGCGTGATCTCGGTGGACGACAGCCGGGGCAGGTAGGTTCTCAGGTTGGGGGCGAGAAAATCGTAGATGTTGTGGCGCGCGGGATTGACCCCGGTCTGGAAGCTCGACCAGGCGACGGGGGACAGCGGGGGCGTCGTGGTCTCCAGACGGGAGTAGCCGCCCATTTCCTTCAGCCGCGCCAGGTTGGGCAGCTCGCCCGCGGCCATCATGGGCTCCACCAGGCGCGGATCGAGGCCGTCCAGCCCGACGATCACCAAACGCCGCGCCTTGCTGCGCGCATATGCGCGCCGCCCGCGCGCCATCCGCACCAGGTAACGCAGCGGCCAGGTCGCCAGCGTGAACGCCGCCAGCACCAGGGTGATGATGACGACCAGGAACGACCCCAGCACCGCGAACCCGGCCCCGGGGCCGATGTAGGCGTGGGCGGGTGCGGCGGTGAGGGCGATCGCGGCGACCACTGCGCCGCCGAGATACGGAAGACGGGTGATCCTCATGCGGAGCCCTTACTCACACTTCACATTGTACCCCTATCCGGGCGCCCGCGCTACCGTCGGGTGACCGCCGGTGTGACCTCAGAGAGTGCGGATAGGTAGGAAGACTCGTAGGGGCGCACGGCGTGCGCCCCCTCCCAGCCGAGGGCGGCCGGGCTACATTCCAGTGCGTCGCCCAGCCATCCCCACTAAGAGAGGTCATACCCGTGACCGCCGGGCACGACTCATCGCGCCAGCGGCGCGCAGACGATCTCGGCCAGGTCCGCGATATTGAGGTCGTCCTTGACCGGCGACGCCGACCAGAAGAAGGCGTCGTCCCAGGTGTGCATGCCCTGGAAGCGGCTGTGCGCGAACACCTCGCGGTGCTTGACCGAGCCCTTGAGGTCGAAACCGCGGTGCGCCAGGCACACCAGGTCGGGACCCCGTTGCACCAGCGGGCCGGCGTAGATGTCGGCGGCGTCGAATACCTCGCGCAGCACGGGCTGTCCGTCGTATTCGAGGTCCTTCAGCGCCGCTTGCAGCTCGGCCTTCAGCCGCGGGGCCTCGTCGTCATCCACCGTGCCGCGGGGGAAGCGGCCGCCGCGGTTGAGGTAGATGCGCCCGGGGTCGAGGGCGAAGGCGCGGGTGGCGGGGCCGAGGTCGGCCACCGACGCCGGCTCCGCCTTCGCATACTCCAGGTACCCGTGCTCGCGCAGCCAGGCGTTGAGCCGCACCTCCCGGGTGATCCCGCCGAACCCGTGATCCGACAGCAGAAACAGGCCGCCCGGGTCGCCGGTCAGCCGTTCGAAGCGCTCTCGCAGCCGGCCGATGACGCCGTCAACCGCGCGATAGTAGTCGAGGAATGCCTGGTGGTGCGGATGATCCGTCTGCGCCCCCGCGTCCCACAGCAGGTGGTGCAAGCGGTCGGTGCCGGTGATGACTACCTGGAAGTAGTCCCAATCTTCGCCCTCCCAAAGATAGTCCACCGCGCGCTCGCGCGCGGCGAGGGTGGGCGCAAGCGTGGCGAGCAAATCCTCGACCGTCGAGAAGTCAACATCAATGCGATAACCCATGCGCTCGAGCGGGGCGAGGCGGGCCGGCGGATAGACCGCCTTGCGCAGGTCAATGGCAACGAAGCCGGAGATGAGGACGCCCGGGATCTCGCGCGCGGGGTAGGTGGCAGGTTGATTGATGACGACGCAGCGCCTGCCGTCCTGCCCCAGGCGATCCCAGAAAGTGGGCGCCGCCAGGTCGCGGAAGGAGGGAAAACGCAGCTCGTACGATTGCGGCTTCAGATCGGTGAAGCCGAAGATGCCGTGGGTTCCGGGGTTGGCGCCGGTCATGAAGCTCGACCAGCTCACGGCCGAGATCTCCGGCAGGGAGACGGTCATGCGCCGCAGGTGGCCGCCGCCCAGCAGCCCGGCGGTTGCGGGCATGACCCCGTCGTCGGCCAGGCGGCGAAGCAGGTCATGGGGCACGCCGTCGAGGCCGATGACGCAAACGCGCGGGCGTGATCGTTTTCGAAAAAGCATGGATGCGAACCACGAAGACACCAAGGCGCTAACCCGGACTACGCATAGCGAGCGTGACACGGTCACGCGGCGGGTGATGTCACCCCACGCATAATCCGGGTCTAACCACAATACTGCTCGGTCATGTCATCCTGAGCGAAACGAAGGATCCCCTACCGGGGTTGCTCGCGGCTGGAATGATTGCCCTTGGGCATCCCTCGTAGGGGATTCCCGCCTTCGGCGGGCAAGCCTCGGTCGCTCGACTCCCTCGGTAGTCTAGACGCAATCCGGTACAATCCTGCTGAGGGAGAGGGATAACGCCGTAGAGGGTGCCGCCTTTGGCGTCGGGATTGATCTCGATTCGGTCAACGAGCAGCCGCAGCACTTTCTGCTTCTCCTCGAAGGTTACGTTGTCCAGGCCCCGGCGCAGGTCCTCGGCGAAGGCGCGGATGGCATCTCTCGTGTCGTCGGTAAGCTCGGGCGCGTCAAGTGAAGGGGCGAGGGCGACAAGCTGCGCCTCGGTGGTCTCGCGCTTGGCGCGCACTTCCTTCAGTTGGGCCTGAAGCAGGGAGTCGGTGATCTTCTGCTCGCGGTAGAGGCGTACGACGCGCATTTCCTCGGCGTCGGTGCCCTTCAGTTGGCGCTCAAGCTTGGCGTGCTTGCTCCTGGCGTGCTCCCTGGCCGCTGCGTGCGATGCGGTCTGCTTCTCGAATTGGGCTAGGATTAGCTCGGGGTCGGCGAGCAGGCGGCGGATGGTGTCCCAGGCCGCAGGCTCGATGCGGTCGGTGCGGACGTAGCGCGACGCGCAGTCGGCATCGCGGGCAGGGCGACGATTGCAGCCGTAGTAGGTGTAGCCGCCGATGCAACCGCCGATATACGGCTTGCCGCAGGTGCCGCACTTGAGCAGGCCGCGCAGCAGGTAGGGGTGGCGCTTGTTGTTGCGCGCGGCGAGATGCGCGTTCTTGTGCAGGATGGCTTGGGCGCGGTCGTAGGTGGCGCGGTCAATGATGGCGGGAACGGCGATAGGTACCCATTCCTGGCGGTCGCGGCGGCCCCGGCTGGTCTTGGGGTTCTTGCGGTACTGAACGGCCTTCCTGGGGCACTCTGGGGCCGCAGGATAGGTCTTGAAGAGGTGGGCGGTCCCGATATAGGCTTCGCTGGTCAGTATCTTGTGCAGGGTGGAGCGTATCCAGCGTTGGTTGCCGCTGCGGGTGGGAATGCCCAGGGCCTCCAGTTCCCGAACGAGGGCGCAGACGGGAAGCTCCTTGGTGACGAACAGGCGGTAGATGTCGCGCACGACGGCGGCTTCCGCTTCGTCGATCTCCCAATGGGCGGGGGCTGCGCCTTTGGCGGGGACGTAGGTGTAGCCGTAGGCGGCGACGCCGCCGATGAAGGCGCCGCTGCGGGCTTTGTGCTGTCGGCCTCGGCGGGTGCGGTCGAGGATCTTGGCGCGCTCGTACTCGCCCACCGCGCCTTGAATCTGGAGAAGCAGCGTACCCTCGGGAGTGTCATCTAGCCGCTGGTTGGTGAACTCCACGCGGGTCCCGTTGTTCTGCAACTCCTCCAGGAGAATGCCCAGGTGGACGAGGGTGCGCGACAAGCGGTCAGGCGAGAGGCAAAGCACGGTCTCGGCGACGCGCTGGCGCGCTTTGTCGCGCAGCGCGTCGAGACCGGGCCGCGCCAGCAGGGTGCCGCTGTAGCCGTCGTCAACGAATTCTCCGGCGATGGCAAGGTCGTGGGCCTGGGCGTATCGCCGAAGCTCGGCTAGCTGGCTCTCGATGGTCTGGTG
>DATLAK010000007.1 GCA_035527535.1 Armatimonadota bacterium | reverse complement strand
GTGGGGTGGCTCATGCCGACCAGCGAGACGATATGGAAGGAGCGAATCATTCCGGTTACGGTGCCGAGCAGTCCCAGCAGCGGAGCCAGTGTGATCACGGTGTCGAGCACCGACAGCCGCCGGTTGATCTGCGGCAGTTCGGCAAGGGCTTGCTCCTCCATGGCGCGGGTGACGTCGCGCCCCTGCCAGGCCCCGCGCAGGCCCGTCGCCATGACCGCGGCCACCGCACCCGAGGTGCGCTCGCACAGGGAGGCGGCGTACGCCAGGTCTCCGCGCTCAACCGCGGCTCGCACCTGCTGCGTCAGCGCCTGGGTGTCCGCGGACGCGCGCCGGTAGAAGCACGCGCGTTCGATGATCACCGCGATGGAAACGAGCGAGCACACCGCAAGCGGGACCATAACCGGTCCGCCCATGGTGAGCGTGCGCAGGAAGTCGAGCATGGCGCTCTCCCGGATCCGTGCTGAGTCTGGTGCCGCGATCTTGCTACAGCATGCCCACCTGGATTGCATCCGCGCGGCTAATCATGTGGCTAGGCCTAAAGGCCGCCATCTGGCTAGGACCTTCGGCCGCCACGGCGGTCGCAATGCGACCTAGCCGCCGGTCTCTGACCTAGGGACGCGGCCGGCAAGCGTTGGGCGCCCCAGCGCCTGCTTGCCTAGTCATTTGGACCCCCGGCGACGGCCGCAGGTTCCAGGCGAGCTTGATGCTTCCGGGCCTGGCGTCCCCACCCGCCAGACGCACAGTGTTATTCCATATCCCCGGGGAGTTGTGAGTGGCGTGGGCGGGGGGCGCCCCTGCGCTCGCGAGCACAGGGAGCCGGCGAGCAGGCTGCGGGAGGCGCCGCGTCTAGCCCCCGAGATAGCCGATGCTGCGGAGGCTTTCTCTGGTGCGCGCATCGAGAGAGGGCGCGCTGCCCGCGGACCGCGCCCACCTTGCGGTGCGACGCTCGCTGTCCCGCGCGAACGTCGTTAGCAGCCGGCGCGCCTCCGGAGCTACCTGCGGATCACGCGCCAGGTTGTGCCTCTCCGCCGGATCGGTGTGCAGATCGTAGACTTCGATGCCGCGAGACCGCGCGTGGAAAATCACCTTGTAGCGGGCGGTGCGCAGACCCTTCAACTCCTCGCCGTAGAGGGTGAATTCGGCGAACAGCGTCCGCTTATCCGCCGCTCCCTTGCCGGCGCCCGCGAGGCTCATCAACGAGGTACCGCGCGCGCCGCGCGGCACCGGCAGCCCCGCCGCCTGCGCCACGGTCGGCAAGAGGTCGAGCAGGCTCGCCCGCGCTGATACTCGCTCTCCCGCAGCGCGGTTGCGCGGGAACTTGATCACCAGCGGCACATGCAGCAATTCATCGTAGAGCGTATGACCATGCTCGAAGCCGCCGTGGTCCCAGAACTCCTCGCCGTGGTCGGCAGTCACGATGATTAGCGCATCGCGGTAGAGACCCAGGCGCTGCATGCGGTCGAACAAGAACCCGAGCCACTGGTCGGCGTAATGCACCTCGTCACGGTACAGCGCGTGCATGTACCTGCGCTGGCGCTGGTCGGGGGTGACCTTGCCCCACACCACGTCCTTGTAGAATCGCGGTGTGGGGTCGAGGGGCGGTCGGGGGAAGGCGGCGATGGTGGCAGCCGACTTCTGCGGCGGATCATAGGGCACATGGGGGTCCATCAGGTGCAGCCACAGAAGCTGCGGCCGCCGGCCTCGCCGGCCCCGCGCCAACGCCGCATCTCGCACGATCCGCTCCGCGTCATCCAGCTCGACGCGGGGGGCGCGGTAGTAGCGCGGTTCGCGGTGCAGCCGCTGGGCCGCGCGCAAGCCGATGGAGGTATGCAGGAACCACTCCTCGTACTTGCCCAGACGCGGCAGAGCGGGAGCCCTCTCCCCAGAGAAGTCGTCGGGGTTGTTGAACCTGAGGAAGCCGCGGGCGAAACCGCGATCCCGGCGCAGTTGGGGATTCGGGACATCGGCGATCGTCAGGTAGCCACCCCTACGGAGCACTTCGGCGAGCGTCGGCTGTGGCGTCAGCACTCCGCCGCCGTAGCGCGTTTGATGCTGACTGCGGTCCACCGGCACCAGTCCCAACTCCGAGGGGTAGCGCGACACCATCATCGAGCCCACGGAGGCGGCGGTCCACGGCGCCGACGAAAAAGCCCTCTCGAACACCACCGCGTCGCCCGCGAACCGGTCGAGGCTGGGGGTCAACCCCTGCTTGCTGCCGTAGGCACCAAGGTGGTCGGCACGCAGGGCGTCAACCGTCACCAGCAGGACGTCGGGGGCTCCCCGCGGCGCGGGGAGCGATGCCGCCCACAGTGCCGGCACCGCTATCGCCGCCGCAGCCGCCAGCGGCCCTACCCCCAAGAGCCACGCGAGGGTCGCGCTGTCCCGCCGTGCGCGTCCCTTGCGCCGCGCCGCGGCCAGCACCACCAGGCCGAGCGCGACGCCGACTGCGATCGCCCCCAGGCGTTCGACGCCGCTCAGGCCGCCGCCACTCCAGTGCGCCCACAACGCGCCGCCCGCCGCGTACCCGGCTACCCCTGCGGCCGCTGCGCCGCCAGCCCTTGGGCTTCGCTCAGGAGCGGACCTCACGCGGGCGCGTGTAAATCGGATCGCACCCGCCATCATCGCTCCGGCTGCGAGGCATGCCACGCCGACAGGCAGCAACCGAAACGCCAGGGCCGGCTCCGGCAGCTCCAGGTCCGCTCGGCCGAGCAACCAAGCGGCAGGGAGCATGGCGGCCGCGGCGATCCAGTAGGGGCCGGAGCTTGGCGGGGAGGTGCGCCGCTTCGACAGGCCGCTGATGGCGGCGGTCACTATGGCGGCCACCACGAACACGACCCACCCCAGGATGGCGTACGCCGCCACCGTGGCAACCCACATCAGCCAGAAGTTGGGGGCAGGGAGGCGTTGGCCGGCTGCAGCCGCGGCGACGGCCTCGGTCACGCCCAGGACGGCGCCAGCCGCCACGCCAACCGGCGCCGCCGCCACCAGGTGCGCCTTTACCTTCGATCCCATCGCGGGTCTGCCGACGCCATTGCCATGGCCTTATTCGATCCCGTACAGCGTCGCCGGGCTATCGTGCAGGACGTTGCGCGCCACCGCCACCGCGTCATCCTCCTGCAGGTACCCGTCCTCGACGCAGGCCGCCAGCGCCGCGGCGAGTTCCTTGCGGATGAGGAGAGACTTGGCATACGCCCATTCAACCACGTAGGCATCCGTGAACATCGCCGACCACTTGGAGGCGGGAAGCACCTCGGCCCGGAAACGATAGATTCTCCGCATCACGCTGGGGAACTGCACGAACCACCAGCAGCCCGACAGGTGGAGGTTAGGCATATGCTTCGCCATGATCGTGAACTGGTTCAGCAGCTCGCCGGAGACGGTGGCGACGTCGAACCGGGTTCCCGGGTTGCCGCCGATGAGGCGGAACAATCCAGGCGCCAGGTTCACCGGGAGCGCGGGATAGGGGACGCGGCCGGCCAACCCCCTGCCGAGATATACCTGGACGACCAGGCCGTTACGGCCGGCCTCTCTGCAGACGGCATCGAGCGTGAAATCGCGCACGGTTCGGAGATCGCCGCCGGTCGCGTCACCCCTGAGATACCGAGTGAACGCTGCCTCGGCCTCGCACGATTCCGGCATGACGAACGGCGGATCGTCCTCCACGGCGAGTCTCACCGCCCGCATGCCCGCGGCGCGCCAGGCGGCAGCCATGCCGGCGAGCGCGGAGCCGAGCGCCCGCAAGTCGCTGACTTCCACCCCGGCGTCACGCTCGACATCCCGAATGAAGCTACGCCCCGCATCCGGCACCAGGGCCGCCTGCGCCATGAGGATGTATTGCCCCTGGTTGTAGGCGCATGGCGGATGCCTCCAGTCCGCGGTGGCGATGGACTTGACGATTCCCGCTTTCGCCAGCACCCGCCGTTCCCAGTCCGCCTGCTGCGATGCCGCAACCATCCGCTCGTAAAGGGCGCCGGCGGTGTGTGCGCTGACGGGCTCATCCCAACCGTAGAGCCCGCTGAGCAGGCGCCGCATCATCCAGGCGTGGGTCGTGGTTTCCGACAGCCGGAAGTAGCCCGCCAGAGCGATAACCCGCTCCTTATCGGCTGACTTGCCCTCCGTCGCGTTCGCGGGCATGCCCGCGGCGACCAGCTCTGTCGTGTAGTTGTGATAGGACAGGACCTGCCACGGACTGCTTGCGGCAGGGCTCATCACGTCGAGGTGCGTGTGCGTGTCAATGGCCGCGATGCCGTCCACGGCATCGCCAAGTCGCCGGCGCAGATCACCCGCCACGGTCAGTCTTCTCCTTTACCGCCGGCGGCCCGGGCGCGAAGACGTCTACCCCCACCTTCCCGCCGGCACCGTTCGTGACGTACACCCGGCCGTCCTTGCCCACCGCAGCTGTCGAGGGCCGGTAGTGCCTCCGTTCGGGGGTGGGGGGGAGAGCGATCACGGTTATGTAATCCCCCTCGTTGTTGTACTTATCCAACGTGCTCGGCCAGCGGTTACGGATGACGCCCTTGGTCGCTAGGTACACATTCCCGTACCGGTCGCACGTCATCGCATGGTAGGCTCGTTCGCCATCCCGCGGAAGCACCGCGAAGGTCTGGAGGTGAACCCCCTCCGGGGTGAACTTCTGACAGCGGCCGCCGACCCATTCGCAAACGAAGATGTTGCCATTGGGATCAACCGCGATCCCATGCGCAGCCTTGAACTCACCGGGTCCGGCGCCGCGGGCGCCCCACTGAAAAAGGAAGTGGCCCGCGGGATCGTAGACCTGCACGCGGCCGTTGTCAACATCCACGATGTAGATGCGTCCATGCTTGCCGATAGCGATGCCGTGGGGACGAGAGAGCTCCCCGGGGGCGCTCCCCTTTTCGCCCCACGCGGTGATGAACTTCCCGCTGCGATCGAAGACAAACACGCGCCCCTTATTCCCATCCACGACCAGGATATTGCCATCCGCATCCACGGTGGCATCCCGCGGGCCCTCGTATTTCTCCGGGCTGGGATCAAGCTCATCCAGGTACTTGCCTTGGGGCGACAGGCGGTAGACGCGCGCCTTGTCGCTGTCGGAGACTACCAGGTTGCCGTCGGCATCGAAGCAGATCCCGTGCGGAGGCGAGAACTCTCCGGGCCCGCCCGGACGGGCCGGCCACGTGGCAACGGCGGTGTACTCGGGATTGAAGGGACCGATCAGCACCGTCGCCCACAGCTCCCGCTTGCGGCCGCCATCGTCAATCGCGGCCGTGATGCACACTTCGTTGAAGGCAGGGACCCGCTTCGGGGCGGTATAGACCCCATCGGGGGTGATGGTGCCGAATTCGCTCCCGCCGCCCCGCACGTCATTGACGCTCCAACTCACGACCGCGGGGGCCTTGCCACCGGCGACCCCGCCGCCGGCAATCCTCACCGCGAATTCCCGCGTCGCTCCCAGCTCGAGCCGCATGAAGCTCGGGGCTATCTGGAGCCGCTGGCTCTCAACCGCCGCCGCCGGCTCCGCGGCGGCGCAGGCCGTTGGGGACAGCACCGCACCCGGCAAGCCGCAGCACAGGAGCGCCAGCACCGCACCTACCGCACCTCGCCTCCTCGTCACCGTCCCAATCGAATCATGGATCCACATCTTCCCATCCCTTCTCCGACGACTCCCCGACCTCGGACCACCATGATCGTAGACGGTGACGGCCGCAAGAGGTTCCTCGCCATCGGTTGCCGTGTTCCATCGCGCTGTGTACCGCCGGCCTCGCATCATCTCACTGCCGGCGCGCGAGTGCCGGCGCGAAGACGTCTATGCCTGCATTATCACGAGCGCCGTCGGCGACGTACACGCGGCCGTCCTTGCCCACCGCGGCCGTAGAAGGGCGGTAGTGTCTCCGCTCGGGGGTGGCAGGGTGAGCGATCACGGTTATGTAATCACCCTCGTTGTTGTACTTCTCCACCGTGCTCGGCCAGCGGGGGTGTTTGGTTCCCTCGGTGGCGAGGCGGCCGATACCGTGGGTGATCAAATACAGGTTTCCGTGACGGTCGCACGTCATCGCGTGGTAGACGCGTTCGCCATCGCGCGGAAGCACCGCGAGGGTCTGGAGATGGCCCCCCTCCGGGGTGAACCGCTGGCAGCGAGCGCCCCACCACTCGCAAACGAAGATGTCGCCATTGGGGTCCACCGCGATCCCGTGCGGCGCCATGAACTGACCGGGCTCACTGCCGTGAGTCCCCCACTCAAAAAGGAACTCCCCCGAGGGGGCATGGACCTGCACACGGCCGTTGACGTCGTCCACGATGTAGATGCGCCCGTGCTGCCCGATGACGATGCCGTGGGGATGCATGAGCTCCCCGGGGGCCGTCCCCTTTTCACCCCAGGCGGTGACGAACTTCCCGCTGCGATCGAAGCGAAACACGCGCCCCTTGTTCCCATCCACAACCAGGATGTCCCCCTGCGCATCCACGGTGGCTTCCCGCGGGCCCTCGAATTGCTCCGGGCTGGGGTCAAGCTCATCCAGATACTTGCCTTGCGGCGACAGGCGGTAGACGCGTGGCGTCCCCTTGCTGGCGATGATTAGGTTGCCGTCGGCGTCGAGGCATACTCCGTCCAGCGGTGAGAACTCGCCCGGCCCACCCCAACCGGTGGGCCACGTCGCCACCGGCGTGTACTCGGGATTGAAGGGACCGATCACCACCGTCGCCCACAGCTCCCGCTTACGGCCGCCATCGTCAATCGCGGCCGTGATGCAGACTTCATTGCAGGCGGGGAGTTGCTCTGGGGCGGTATAGACCCCGTCGGGGGTGATGGTGCCGAATTCTCCCCCGCCGCCGGGCACGTCATTCACGCCCCAACTCACGACCGCAGGGGCCTTACCATCGGTGACCTCGCCGCCGGCAACCTTCGCCGCGAAGTCCCGCGCCGCTCCCAGCTCGAGGCGCATGAAGCTGGGAGTGATCTGGAGCCGCTGGACCTCAACCGCCGCCGCCGGCTCCGCGGCGCGGCCCCCCGCTCGGGACGGCGCGCCCCCACCCTCTTCCCCCCTCGCTGTCGAGACTCGATCACACATGACCATCTTCCCATCCTTTCCCCGACCTCGGACGACCATGATCGCAGACGAGGACCGCCGCCGGAGGTTTCCCGCCATCGGTTGCCGTGTTCCATCGCGCTGTGTACCGCCGGCCTCGCATCATCTCACTGCCGACGCGCGAGTGCCGGCGCGAAGACGTCTATGCCTGCATTATCACGAGCGCCGTCGGCGACGTACACGTGGCCGTCCTTGGCCACGACGGCGGAGGAAGGCCGGTAGTGCCTGCGCTCGGGGGTGGGGCGGAGAGCGATCGAGGTTATGAAATCGCCCTCGTTGTTGTACTTATTGAGCATGCTCGGCCAACAAGAGGCCGGCCAAGAGGGGTGTCTGGCACCCTCGGCGGCGACGTAGCGGATGCCCTTGGTGCCGAGATACAGGTTTCCGTGCCGGTCGCACGTTATCGAGTGGTAGGCGCGTTCGCCATCGCCCGGAAGCACCGCGAAGGTCTTGAGATGGCCCCCCTCCGGGGTGAACCGCTGGCAGCGACGGCCCCACCACTCGCAGACGAAGATGTCGCCATTGGGGTCCACCGCGATCCCGTGCGGCGCCATGAACTGACCGGGCTCACTGCCGTGAGTCCCCCACTCAAAAAGGAACTCCCCCGAGGGGGCATAGACCTGCACGCGGCCGTTGTTAACATCCACGATGTAGATGCGCCCGTGCCGCCCGATGACGATGCCGTGGGGACGAGAGAGCTGCCCGGGGCCGGTACCCTTTTCACCCCAGGCGGTGATGAACTTCCCGCTGCGATCGAAGCGAAACACGCGACCTTTGTCCCCATCCGCAATCAGGATGTCGCCCTGCGCATCCACGGTGGCTTCCCGCGGGCCCTTGAATTGCTCCGGGCTAGGGTCAAGCTCATCCAGATACTTGCCTTGCGGCGACAGGCGGCAGACGCGTGGCGGCCCCTTGCTGGCGATGATTGGGTTGCCGTCGGCGTCGAGGCGTTCCGTCCCCTTGCTGGCGATGATTAGGTTGCCGTCGGCGTCGAGGTATACTCCGTCCAGTGGTGAGAACTCGCCCGGCCCACCCCAACCGGTGGGCCACGTCGCCACCCGCGTGTACTCGGGATTGAAGGGACCGATCACCACCGTCGCCCACAGCTCCCGCTGGCGGCCGCCATCGTCAATCGCGGCCGTGATGCAGACTTCATTGCAGGCGGGGAGTTGCTCTGGGGCGGTATAGACCCCGTCGGGGGTGATGGTGCCGAATTCTCCCCCGCCGCCGGGCACGTCATTCACGCCC
>DATLAK010000006.1 GCA_035527535.1 Armatimonadota bacterium | reverse complement strand
TCCCGGAACTCGTCGCGGCGATCGAAGATTTCATCCGGGTCAACAACGAGAATCCCAAACCGTTCGTCTGGACGAAAAAGGTCGATGCTATCTTGGAGAAGGTCGCCCATTGTAAAGCCATCATCGGGACACTACACTAGTGCATCTCCGCCTCGCAGGTGCCGATGCCGGGGCGATAGTAGCTGAAACGCACGTTGGGGTGCAGCGCTAGAAGCGACATCGGCACCGCCGCGTCGGGGAGCTTCTTCGCGATCATGAAGGCGGTCAGCCGCATGCCGAACGGGTTGTCGTGGTTCCCTGCCTGCCAGATGGAGACCCGCTCCGCCCTCCAGGTCTCGACCGGGCCGACGGTAAGGGCCTGGGTCGGGACGTCGGCGACCTTGCCCCCGCCGGAGGTGCGGGCGTTCTGGATGATGGTCATGGGGTGCAGATCCACCACCCGCGCGCGGAGCTTGAGGTACTCCTCGGGCGCGGGCGGCTGGTCGGCGTACTTGCCCTCGCGCCTGAGGGGATCGTTGAAGGCCCAGTGCTTGACCTCGCCCTGGCCGCCCTGCATCACCACGCAGCGCGCCTGGTCGTAGCCGGCGGTGTACTCCGCCAGCTTATCCGCCTTGGGGAAATGCAGATTCGCCTCCGGCATCGCGAGCTCGGGGCGAATGCGGTTGAAGCACAGCTCGCGGTCGGCCTTCTCGAAGGACAGCGGGTGGTCCGCCGGCACCTCGCGGCCATTGAGGTACCATTCATCCATCCCCCAGAAGTGCGCATGCCGCAGATCGAGGTCGAGCGCGTTCACCAGTTGCGCCACCAGCGGCAGTTGCTCCGTCGGCCCGATGGGGCCGCAGATGCCCGCCGGCCGCTCCTCGGTCGCCTGCGACCAGGCCTCGATGTACTCCAGCGCCTCCGCCAGGTAAAAGCTCTCCAGCGTGTCGTAGAACACGACCTCGAAGCCGGGGCGGGACAACTGCGCCATATCCTCGACCGTGAGCTTGGCTGCGTCATCGAGGATCTCGCGGCCCAACGTCGTATAGTCCCACCACCCCGGCGCCACCACGCTCGCTCGTCTGCTCATGCTGACTCCCTTCGTGTCGCTCGACCGGATGCTCTCCCGTTCGTCTCCCGAGATGCTCGCCTCATTGAGTTCGGTGGCCGGTGGCCGAAGCCCTGCCGATTCAACCGCGGCAGTCGGCAGGGGATGGGCGCCGAGCCATCGAAAAGGCTCGCGTGCGGGGGTGACGGCGATGCGCTGCCGAAGTTGCGATGCCGAGTTGCCCGAAGCCGCGGCCTTCTGCCCGAGGTGCGGCGCGCGACAGGCCGCCGGCGTTGGACTTGAGACCATTGATCGCCTGATCGCGGACTACCGGCGGCGACTGGACGCCCAGCCCGAGGACGCCGATGCGCGCTTCAACCTTGCGCTTGCCTACAAACACAAGGGTCTTGACGACTTGGCGCTGGGCGAGTTGGAGCGACTGCGCGCGCAGGGCGAGGAGTTCGCCGACCTGGAATGCGAGGTAGCGACGCTGTACGAGCGTCGCGGCGACCGCGACCAGGCTGTGCAGGCGCTGCAGCGCGCACTGACCATCGAGCCGGAGCACGACGCGGCGCGCCGCCGCTTGCGGGAGCTTGAGCGGCACGCCGGCCCGAACACCCCGACTGGTCGGGGTGCCCCATGACAGAGGAGCTACCCACCGTGGATCGGCTGTGGGCGCCGTGGCGCATGGAGTATATCGAGCAGGTTGACCGCGGCGGCGAATGCATCCTGTGCGCGAAGCCGCGCGAGCACGACGACGGCAAGACCCACATCGTCCATCGCGGCGACCTCGCCTACACCATCCTCAACGCCTACCCCTACAGCAGCGGCCATCTGATGATCGCGCCCTACCGCCACACCGGCGACCTGCTCGCCCTGAGCGAGGGGGAGTTGTGCGCGATCACCGTCGAGACCCGCCTGGGTACGCGTCTGCTGGCCGCGGCGATGGCCCCGCAGGGCTTCAACATCGGTCTCAACCTGGGGCGCGCCGCCGGCGCCGGCATCGCCGACCACCTGCACGTGCATGTCGTGCCGCGCTGGAGCGGCGATACCAATTTCATGCCGGTGATCGGCGACACCAGGGTGCTGCCCCAGGCCCTCGACGACACCTATGGCGCGCTGCGCGCAGCGCTGGCGCGGATCGAGGCGGAAAAAGCGTAGCGCCGCGGGCGGCAGCCGTGGCCGACCTCCCCGCGGTCGCGTCGCGGCCGAGCCTGGCCCGTTCTATGCTTGCGCTCCGATGAGCCGCAGGGCGTACTCACGCGACGCGCGCAGCTCCGCGATCGTGGCGTCGCGCCCGGAGATCTCAACTGCGACCGACAGGAAGCCGCCGTAGCCGCGCATCGCCAGCGCCTTGCAGAAGCCCGCAAGGTCGGCCTCTCCCGCGCCCAGCGCGACTGACTGATCGTGGACAAGGTCGCCCAGGCGCACGTGCTGGATGTGGTCGCCGAAACGGCGCACGACCTCCTGGGGACTGATCCCGACCCTGAGGAAGTGCCCGTTGTCGGCGCACATGCGAATGCGCGGAGAATCGTGGGCGAAGAAGATGAACTCGAAGTCTTCGGGTATCTCGAGTTGGGTGTCGTGGCAATTGACCAGGCAGATCAGCGCCGGCCGCCCCTGCGCAAAGCGATCCAGCCGACGATAGGCCGCGAGGGTCAGATCCCAGTCCGCGCGGTCGCGGGGACTGCCGGCGACGACGACGCGCTGGCAATCGAGCGCCTCCGCGGCATCTATGGCGCGCTCGATATAGGCCAGGGAGTCGCGCATGGCTGCAAGCGAAGTGGTGGCCATAGGGCCCACGCACAGCGCCGCCAAGCCGAGGCCGTAGTCGCGCAGCTTGGCCCCCAGCGCGTCGGCTGTGGTCTCGCGCAGGTCCACGTGATGGCAATCGGGGATGGCGAGGAGCTCGAGGAAATCGAAGCCGGCTTCGCGGGTGGCCGCGAGCGCGTCCTCCAGCTTCGAGCACCAAAGGCAGGAGCTGCAACAGCACAGTTGCATTTGTTATCACCTCGCCGCGCGCCATGACGCGGGATATCCCCGCGAGCATTAGTTCTCCCTGCGGGCAGGGGAATCCTTTCGCGAGGCGTAATGAGCAAAGGCTTGCCGCCGGGGGCCCGGATATGGAAGGCGCCAATGATCAGGTTCATCGCTCTCGCCGTGCTCGCCATCGCCGCCGCATCGTGCCGCGCCGACGCGCCGTCACCGCGCACCTTCGCCGGCGACCGCACGACCGTCTCGTACGCGAAGGTTGATCCCGCCTATGCGCAGGCCATCGCCCGTATCTGCGACACCGCGCTCGCCGGCTACGAGGACCTCTACGGGCTGGAGATGCCCGCGCGGATCGCCGTGCATGTCTCGCTCGACCCCCAGCAGCCGCTGCGCCTGTGGACCGATGGCGATGCCTCGATCTTTCTGCAGTTGAGTGATGAATGGGATCTCCAGCCGCCACAACTGAGCGGGGTTTTCAATGTTTACGGCTTCTGCCACGAGTTGGGCCATATCGCCATGTACCGCCGCATGTCGAGCCTGGTCGGCATTCCCGACGGCGTTGCTGAGGGCTGGGCCGATTATTCCGGCGCGATGATCTGCGGCCATGTGTGGGAGAAACTGGGCCAGCGCGCGTGGCCGCAGCCCCATAACTACTACGAGCAGGGAGGCCCCGGGCGCTTCGAGCGCCGGATGCAAGGTTTCGACCCCGCGCGCTCCGGGCCGGAAGCGCAGGCCGCCCACGTCCTGTACCTGATAGACAAGCGCTACGGTCGTGCCACGGTGGGCCGGGCGCTGGCGGCGGCGCTGGCCGAACGGCCGGACGGCGGACGACTCGTTCGGCTCTTTCGTGCTGAACTCGTCAAGCTGACGGGAGACGAGGCGGCGGGCGCTCTCATTCCCGAGCGCATGCTCGAATCCCGCACAGCCTTCGACGGCCCGCCACCAAACCTGGACTCGCTCGCTGGCTTCCGCGGCCTCCAGGCAAGGGCCGACGATGCGGGTTTGCTCCTGTATTACGACGACGAGGCCATGGAGGGCAAGCGGAGCGTCGGCGGCAGCGGGCATGTCATTCAGTTTCGGGCGCCCGCGGGCAATTGGCGCGTGGACGCCGTGTGGCTGTTCGGCTCGCGCTACGGCGCCGCCGAGCCGCCGCCGGAGGACTTCAGCATCTTCATCTGCGACGCCGGAATGAACGTCATCGCGGAGATGCGCAAGCCCTACTCACTATTCGCGCGAGGGCCGGAGAAGTGGGTGATAATGCCTTTCGCGCCGGTGGAGGTGCCGTCGGGCTTTCATGTGTGTGTCAGCTTCAGTCCCACGGCGACAAAAGGGGTCTATGTGGCCTACGACCAGAGCCAGTCGGCCGGGCACTCGCGCGTGGGCGTGCCTCATGCAAGAGTCACCACACCGCTGCCCGATTTCGACTGGATGATCCGCGTCCACCTCTTGCCCGAAGACGGGGTCAACCTCGATCAAGCGGCGGCGGAGTGGGGGAGGAAGCTGACCGCGCCGGGCCCGTGAACCGACGGCGCCCGCCCGGCGGGCGGCGCTCACACGCGATAGGTGCGCTCCCTATCGTACTCGGCCGCGTAGCGTATCTCCAGATGGCGCTTCATCTCGTCCATCACCCGTCTCAACGCGGTCGAGGATTGCGAGATGTGGCGTCTCGTCGGCTTCAGAACCTGCACTCCGGCTCTCGTGCTCTGGCGCAAGACTCCGTCCCGCACCAATTCGTTGATGGCGGCATCAACGTCACCCGGACCGAAATCCATCAGCAGGTAGCGGTAAGGCCCGACGAAGAAATCATCACAGTTCAACGGGTTACCCGTCTCCAACAGATGGCGGGCGGCGATCGCGGCCACCTTCTCCTTGAGCTGCACGACGCCCATCCTCACGGCCGCGGCATTGTAGAGGCGTCGCTTCCGGCGAACACCGAAATCCCAGCGCCCCAGACGCAGCAGCTGGGACGTAGCCCAAGCCGCCGCCAGCGGGCTCACCCCCGAGTCGGTCAGCGCCCGGCGAATGTCTCGGTCTCGGGGAAACGGCGGCGGCGTGCGCCCGCGCCCAGATCCGGCCTTGCTCAATCAATCCCCCCTGCGTCGCAGCCGTCCGGCGCGCGCCTGGCTGCGGTCGCCGCCCGAAGCCGGGGCGACGCGCTGAACTGGCGACAGCGGGCGTGGGAACGCACGACGATGCGTCCAGGAGCGGGGAAGCTCGGCGCTTGCCCGCCCCCATGGGAGCGCGGACGCAGACTCGCATCCGGGGCGTCGAGCAGCCGCGGCGCGGGATCTCATGGTGTCAGATCCAAGTGGTGGTGGCGGCGAGATTGGCGCGCCCGAGAGGAATCGAACCTCCGACCTTTGGGTCCGCAACCCAACGCTCTATCCGCTGAGCTACGAGCGCGCCCGAACCTTCGCCACTGGCGGAGAGGCCGGGATTCGAACCCGGGAAGGGCCTTTTTGGACCCTTAACCGCTTAGCAGGCGGCTGCCTTAAGCCGCTCGGCCACCTCTCCTGCCATCGCGAGCGCCTATTCCGCTGTCGGCACGAGGCATTGTACCACATTCAAACGTGCGGTGCAATCAGGTCGCGCTGCCCGTCTGGTAGCATAGCGATTATGTCCCCATGCAACTGCACAGGGAAAATGTCCCCCTCCCTCCCGCGAGGTTGGGGGGGATAGGCCCAGGTGTGGATTGTGGATAAGTTCGTTGCGCGCGTCGCGACTTGACGGCGTCAC
>DATLAK010000005.1 GCA_035527535.1 Armatimonadota bacterium | reverse complement strand
CAACCGCGGGGCCGCGGTGCGGGCGTTCTATGCCGCCCAGTCGGGGCTCAATTACTGCCGCGTTGTGCTCGCAGCCGATGATCCAGCCACCGACGCCGCGACCGACGAGTGGGCGCAGGTAGCCGACAACCCGCTCGGCCTCGATATTCCCGGCGTGACCGTGAACGCAGTGATCGAGGACGAGAGCGCCCGCTTGAATGTCAACACCGCCACCAGGGAGCAGTTGACCGCCCTGCCCGGCATGACCGATGAGGCGGCGGATGCGATCCTCGATTGGCGCGACGCCGACGACGACCCCCGGCCTCTGGGCGCGGAGTCGGACTACTATCTGACCTTGCCTTCGCCCTACGAAGCGGGCAACGGGCCCTTCGAGACGGTGGAGGAGCTGCGCCTGGTGCGGGGGGTTGATCGAGAATCGTTCGAGGGCGATGGGAGCGAAACCTCGCCCGGCTGGCGCAACCTGATCACGGTGCGTTCAGGCGAGCGCAATGTGGACCAGGCGGGGCGTCCGCGGCTGAATCTGAGGGTCGCCGACGCGGGGCAATTGGCGGCGCGGCTGGGGGACCTGCTGACGGCCGGGGAGCTTGCCGCGGTCGAACGCCGGATCCGCCAGCAGCCGCCCCAAAGCCTGGCGGAGGTGATGACCATCGCCGATGTGCCGTGGCGCAAGCTGGCCGCGATCCTTGACCGCGTGCGGGTTGATGACCGTGACTTCGCCGAGGGCGCGGTCAACCTCAACACCACGAGCGAACCGGTGCTGCAGGCGATCGGCTTGCCCGCGGAGGTAGCCGCGGCGATCACTGAGCGGCGGGCGACGGAGCCGCTGCAGAGCAAGGGGGAGCTCGCGGCCATAGGCGGCGTCACGCGCGACATGATGGCGGCGGTGGCCGATCGCACGGCGACCAAGTCGTCGGTGTTTCGCATCACGGCGTCCGCGCGCGAAGACGGGCGGGCGCTGGGGGCGGGGGTGTTCGCGCTGCTCGACCGCAGCGGGCAGTCGCCGCGGCTGCTGATGTGGCGGCGGGTC
The DNA here is from genome assembly GCA_035527535.1 of Armatimonadota bacterium. NCBI lineage: Bacteria > Bacillati > Armatimonadota > Armatimonadota bacterium. The sequence continues at coordinate 6,045 of DATLAK010000005.1, read as the reverse complement.
CCCTTCGTGGCCCCTGAGGAGTAAGTGAATGACCCGCAGGACGGTGGCGGTGGATATCGGCTCGCGCTGGGTGAAGGTGGTGGTGCTGGCGCGCGAGGGCGATCAGGTGCGCATCGCGCGCAGCGCGGCACAGGAGATTGAGGATTCGTCCCCGGCGGCGAAGGCGCAAGCGCTGGCGCGGGCCATGCGCGCGGCGGGGATACGCGCGCGCAAGGTCGTCTGCGCAGTGGGGCGCACCGAGGCCGTGATCAAGCGCATTCACCTTCCCCCCGCCGACCGCGAGACCGTGAGCAAGCTGTTGGAGTTCGAGGCACAGCAGCACCTGCCGTTTCCGCTGGAGGAGATGGCGTGGGATTTCGAGGTGGACGAAGAGGGTTCGGTGCTGCTGGTAGCGGCGCGCAAGCGAGCGGTCGAGGCGGCGCGCGAGGTGCTGGCGCAGGCCGGTCTGCGGGCGGCGGCGGTCAGCGTCAGCTCAGCGGGAGCCGCTGCCGCCTACTTGCATCATGCGGCGCCGGGGACGGACGAAACCGCGGTGCTGATCGAGCTGGGCGCCGGGCCGGTGGTGGTGAACGTCTTCCGCGGCAGGCAGTGGCTGCTCAGCCGCCCGTTGGGCATCGGCGGCGACGGTCTCACCACCGCCTTCGCTCTGGCCCTGGGCTGCGGTATCGAACAGGCGCGCTCGGTGCGCGACTCCCAGGGCCTCGCCGCGCTAGCGGACGGCGCGGCGCAGTTGCGCGAGTGGCTGCAGACCCTGCGCGCCGAGACCGAGCGTTCGCTCCTGGCCGCGGCGGGACCAGCGACCGCGCCGACGGTGCAGCGCATTGCCGCCACCGGGGGTGGCTGGCTCACCCCCGGCCTGGCCGATGCGGTATCGGAGGCGTTGGGGCGCCCGCTGGAGATACTGGAGACTGCGGGCGCGCCCGGGCCTATGTTCGGCGCGGCGGCGGGGCTGGGCCTGGCAAGGGGGGTCAACCTGCTGTCATCGGCCAGCGCCGGCGGGCGAAGGCAGACTCGCCGCTGGGTGGGATCCGCCATTGCCGTCGGAGCGCTGCTGGCGGCGCTGGCCCTGGGCACATGGCGCTACTGCGCGGTGCAGCAGCAATTGCTTGCCCGTCCGACCGTCGCGCACCGCGAGGCGGAGATGCAGGATCTGCGTGTGCGACAGCGCGTCCTGACGGCACGGCGGGCCGAAGTCGAGCGCCGGTTGCAGCCGCGGCACCAGGTGCTGAGCGCGCTGCAGGAGCTGAGCGCCGCCGCACCGCCGGGGGTGTGGCTGACCTCGGTGTCATTCTCTCCGCGGCGTGCGATCGCAGTTCAGGGGAAAGCGGAATCGGCGACAACTGTCACCTCCCTCCTGGACGCCCTGGGCCGGCGGGTCACCCTGACCTACCTGAGGCAAGGCGACGGGCACGTGGAATTCGCCATCACCATGCAGGGGAGCTAGCCGCGTGTTTTCGCGTCGAGAGAAGGTGCTGCTCGTCCTGGCCGCCATAACCGTCGCGGCCGTGGTCGGTTTGCAGTTTACGGCGGGCGGCGCCGAGGGAACGCCCGCACAGCGGCAGGAACAGTCCCTGCGCGCGTTGCGCCGCCGCGTGGCGGACAGTGAGGCGCGGGTGGGCAAGGTCACCGCGGCGGAAACCGAGCTGACCGCGGTCATGCTCCGGGCCGCCCAGGCGAGCGCCGCGGCGGCGCAGGTGAACATCGTCTCCGTCCGCCCCCGCCGGGCAGCGAAGCTTTCCTCCGGCGCCGTGGAGCACTCGCTGGAGGTGCAGGCGTCGGGGCATTTTCCCGCCATTGCCAAGTTCATGTTCGAAATCGAGGCCAAGCACCGCGAGCTGCGCATCGCCGGGGTGGTCATCAGCTCGGGCGATAGCGGATCGGACAAAGTGACTTGCGCCATAGTCATCGCGGGCTACAGCCCCGGGGAGATCGCAAAATGAAAAAGGCATCAGACTCCAGGCGGGGGCCCCGCGCGGTCGCGCTGAAGAGCGCGGCGGCGGGATTCGCGTTGGTCATCGTCGCCGTCGCGTGGGGAGCGAACCGCTCGGCCGCGCCGGCCCCGGCGTCTGCTCGTCCCGCGGCCCGCGCCACCGTTCGCCCTGTCGCGCCTGCGCCGAAGGCCGATGAGTGGCGCTTCGACGCGGTGGTCGAACGCAACCTGTTCCTGCCCCCCGCGCAGCAGCGCCCACCGGCCCCGCCGGCGCTGCTGCCGGCGCTGCCGCCGGTGCAGCCCATGCCGGTGGAGGCCTTCACGGCGCGTGCCGTTGAGCAGCCGCAGTGGACCTACGCCGGCTATGCCACCGCCGATGGCGACCCTATCGCCATCGTCGTCAACTCCGCCACCGGCCGCGCCGAGTTCGTGCGCGTGGGTCAGACCCTGGACGGAGCGCACGTGAGCGACATCAGCGCCGATCAGGTGCAGCTGACGCGGGACGGGGTGACCACGGCGCTGCGCCTGTCAGAGGCATTCACCGCGACGCCGCTTGATGCGCCGCCGCAGCAGTCGCGCCCGGCGGCCGGTGGCCAGAGCGCAGACCGCCGGGCGGCGTGGCGCGCGCGGCGAGGCGCGCCCCCCGGGGTGGGAACGCCCACCGGCATGGGCGACGGTTCCGACGGGGGGCAACCGCCGCCGGGGCTGATCGAGATGCTAATGCGCAACGGCCCGCCGCGGGGCCCGATGGAAGGAGAGCAGCCATGAGAAGGACCTCACTGGCGATCGCGGTGCTGGCGCTGGGCCTGCTCCTGCTGCCGGCGGCGCACATTCGCGCGCAGCCCGCCGAGGTTGTCACCCTCGACGTGCGCGGGCTGGACATTGACAACCTGCTGCAGTTCTACAGCCGCGTTTTCGGCCTGACGGTGGTGAAAGACCCGAACCTCACCGGCGCGGTGACGATCATGTGCCCCGAACCGGTGTCGCGCCAGGAGGCGCTGGACATCCTCAACTCGGTGCTGGAGGTGCGCGGTTTCACCTCGATACGGCAGGGGAGCCTACTCAAGGTGGTGCCGCTGGCCAAGGCGGTGCAGTCCAATGTGGGGCTGACGGTGGGACGCTCGCCCGGCGCGGAAGGCGACCAGGTGGTAACCCAGCTCATCCCGCTGCGCGGCGCCGACGCGGCGCAGCTGCAGGCCGAGCTGGCGCCGCTGGTGACCACCGGGGCCAGCATCATCGGCAACTCCGCCAGCAACACCCTGGTGATCACGGACTACGCGAGCAACATCGCGCGGCTGCTGCAGGTGATCGAACAGGTTGACTCGGCCAACGCGGGACAGGTGCGCGTCTTTCCGCTGGCTTACGCCGACGCCTCCGATGTCGCCTCGCTGCTGACCCAGATGTTCTTCACCGCCCCCCGCGGGGCGGCGACGACGGCGGGCGGCGCGCAACTGCCAGGCTGGCAGCGGCGGCTATTGGGGGCGGCGGCGGCAACCTCGGGCGGCAGGGCCGGCACAGCTACCGCCGCGGCGGGGCAAGCGGTCGCCGACACCCGTACCAACGCGGTCCTGGTCAGCACCAGCAAGGAGCGCCTGGAGGCGATCGCCGAGGTCATCCAGAGCCTCGACCGGCCGGTGGAGCGGCAGGGGAATCTAACCGTCGTCGCGCTCGAGCGCGCCAACGCCACCGATGTCGCCAACGCGCTCAACCAGGCCCTGGGCGGCCGCGCATCGAGCGCGGCCCGGACGACGACCACCACCCGAACCGCACAGCCGACGACGCGCACCACCAGCGCCTCCCAACGCACGGGCGCGACGACGCGCGCATTCGATGATGCTTCGTCCAGCCGAGCGGAGGAGCCCACGAGCGGCTCCGCAGATAGCGTGGTCGCGCAGGTGGCCCCGCCGCCGGCCGCGGCCGCCGCTGCCGCCGGGGCCCAGTCGGCGAACGTGATTGAGTTGGGGGGCAACGTCTCGGTGGTGGCGGAGCCGAATACCAACTCGCTCATCATCTCAGCGCCGCCGGAGTACGCGCTGCTGATGAAGCAGTTGATCGCGCAGCTTGACCAGGCGCCGCCGCAGGTTCTGATCGAGGCCATAGTGGCCGAGGTGGCCCTGGACACCGAGCGCAAGCTGGGCTTCGAGTGGAGCTGGACCGAACACCGCCACCTGGGCAACGATGACCTCACCGGCACCGTGGGCACCGATCTAGGCGCGGCGCAGGAGACCTTGGGTTTCCGCTACTCCATCGCCGGCGCCAGCCTCAACACTCTCCTGCACGCCCTGGCCACCGACGACAAGGTCACCATCCTGTCCACGCCGCGCATCTTCACCTCCAACAACCGCCCCGCGGAGATCAACATCAGCACCCAGACGCCGTACGTGTCCAGCGTGCGCACGACCGACACGACAGAGACCTTCTCGGTGCAATACCTCGACGTGGGGGTGATTCTCACCGTCACGCCGCAGATCGCCCCCGACGGCACGGTGACGATGCAGGTGACGCAGGAGGCGAACGAGCTGCTCGGGTTCCAGAGCTTCGGGACGGTGCAGGCGCCCACGGTGGCGCGCCGCTCGGCGCAAGCGACGATCCGCGTCGCCGACGGGCAGACGGCCATCCTCGGCGGCATCATCAGCAACAACAGCCGCCGGTTGGTGAGCAAAGTGCCCGTGCTCGGCGACCTGCCGCTGCTGGGGAACCTGTTCCGGCACTCTACGGTGACCAACAAGCGCAGCGAGCTGCTGGTCTTCCTCACGCCCAAGGTGGTACGCACCGCCGAGGAGACCACGGCCCTGACTCGCGGCGAGCAGGAGCGGTCGATCGTGCCCTTGCCGACAACTACCGCCCCCAAGGGCTCCCGCTAGGCTGCGCATCACGTCTCGATCGGACGTCCGGCGCTTCACGCGGCGACCCGCCGGGCAGTGCTTCGCACAATCTGTGCTTGTTAACCGCCCGTGAGACCGCTCTGACGGGCTTCTGAGCTTGCCATCGAGCGCCGGTTCTTCCCGGACACTCGAACCACGGCATACAGGCTGGTAGCATGATCGCAGGCCGGCTTCACGAGTCCCTGACAAGGACAGATGGGATCATCGCCGACGAGTTTCTGCAGGCGTCCGAGGAGAAGTACGTCGCATGGGCGGAGGCGGTGAAACGGCTGTGCGACAACCCCGCGTTTGGGCGCAAGATGTTCTACGCGTGGTGCGGACCGATCTATGAGCGGGGGCGCCGGTTAACGCAGACGGTCGCACAGTGCGGCTATCGGTTCGCGTTCGAGCGCTACCTGCCGGAACAGCCGACGCCGGGACAGGCGCAAGCGCTGCTGGAGGACACCCTGGTGGCGCGGATGCGGGGCTGGCAGAAGATGATGCCGGGGGTGGAGAAGCGCATGTTGGTCACGCTCGGCTACATGTCCGCGCCACCGGAGAGCCTCGACACCGATCCGGGGGTCAATTACACAGTGTGGATGGACATGCAGTTCCAGGCGCTCGCCATCGCCCCCGCGTTCGACGGCCTGTACGGGATGATGGAGTACCTGTCCTCCTACGCGGATGAGGAGATGGTGCGCTGGGCGGGCAAGCTATACCGTCACTACTTCATCGAGGGCCACACCCAGCTTCTCTCGACCGACCCCTACGTACTGCCGCACCTGCAAAACGGCGATTTCGCCGACGCGCTGGAGGGCTGGACACTGCAACCCGCCGCGCAGGGCAGCATGGCAACCAAGAGCATGCCGGGGTATTCCTGGCTGCAGGGGCGCTACCCGCAGACGAGCCAGGGCGACACTTTCCTGTGGACGAAAAGGAGCGCGGAGGGGCCGAATGCGGTGTCGCAGGAGATCAAGAGCCTGGAACCGGGGAGGTTGTACTCGCTCAGGCTGTACACCGCTGACTACGGGGACCTCAGCCAGGGCAAGTCAATCAAGCAGAAGCACGCGGTCTCGATCCAGGTCGAGAGCGCGCAGGTGCTGGAGGGGCAGTCGGTGCAGCATGTCTTCGCCAACTGCTACAGCCACCACCTCGCCCCGTATGATGCGGAGCATCGCGCGTGGATGAACTTCCATCGCAAGCTCTTCCGCGCCACCAGCGATACCGCGCGCCTTACCGTCAGCGACTGGG
>DATLAK010000004.1 GCA_035527535.1 Armatimonadota bacterium | reverse complement strand
TAGCTGCGCAGCAGCTTCGGCCACAGGCGGCGAAACAGGTCGGGGTGATAGAATAGATCGGTGCAGACGATGTCGCCTCCGCGCGCCACCACCACCCCGATCACGTTCGGCGCCGCCGCCGAGACTTTCTCCAGGCGGGATACATACGGCTCCAGGCGACGCTGGACCTCGGCGCTCTCGAACACCGACCGCAGGGCGCCGGTGGCGCTGGGCGCCGCCAGGCGCTCCTGCTCGCGCGAGACCTGCCCCCACACGTCAGACTGGCTCTGCTTCAGGCGCGCGGTGCGACGCACCGACAGGGTCGCGTTTTCCTCCATGGCGCGGAACTTGGCCGCCGGCGGGGCGGCGGTCCAGCGATGGGCCTCGACGCAGAACACCGGGATCCGCGCCTTGGCGTGGGGCGCGAGCAGCACATCCTCCCCCAGTGTGCGATCCTGCTTGGCCCCGCCGATCATCTCGCTCGCCATCATGAAGACGTAGCGGTCGGAGCGGTTGACGGCCACCACCTGGTTGACCGCGCCCGACCCCGCCTCCGCGATGTCGAGCACGCCCTTGGCCAGCGCCTCGTCCATGGTCAACACCGACCCGAAGCTCATGACCGCCGACACCGTCACCGGGAACACGGTGAGGCTGCCATAGGAATGAGGCGCCAGCACGGTCGCCGAACGCAGCAGGTCGGTCAGCGGGTCCCGTGCCGCCATGCGCGCCATCGGCATCGGCACGGGCGTGGGCTCGATGCGCGCCACCTGCAGCCGTTCGCCGCTCGCGACCCCGAGTCCAAGCGCCAGCGCCCCTGCCGCCGCTGCGACCGCCACCAGCGCCGCCATCCACATCGTCGCGCGCCAAGTCAGAACCGGCGATTTCATCGTCCTGCCCCTTTCGCTCCCAGCCGAGCCCCGGTCTTCGGTCTTGCTACATCTTCTTTGACCTCTGCCCGTCCGCGAAAGTTCCACGCGGCCGCAGTCCCTAAGCCCGCCGAAGGTCCTAGCCAGATGGCGGCCCCGACGAGTCGGGGCTTAGCCACGCCCGGTGCCTCAGGCACGGGGACCTGCCGCAGAGAGGGGTTCAGCAAGGGGCGGTGTTGAGGAGCTGCGATCGGGACTGTCCCCGAACGGGGACTGTCCCCTTCCGGGCGGGTACAGTCCACGTAGGGACAGTCCCCGCCCCGCCTTCGACCGGTCGGGGCGCCCACAGGGCGCGGACCACAGCACAGGCGACGGCGGCGTCCCGCGACCTACTCTTGGGAGGATTGGCTGGCGTCTGCTGATGGTTGGGGCTGCTGGGGCTCCGGCGGGAGCTCCGCCCGTGGGCGCGGCTTGACCGATTGTGTGTGCGCCTGGGCCTGCTCCCCGGAGCTTGGCTTGCGCGCCCACGGAAAGGACGGGCCCACACCCGGCGGGAATGTCATCTTCGGAGGCTTGGGCGGCTCGAACATCCCGAACAGCCCCTTCTCGTAGTCCGGATTGGGCTCGTACGTCCACTTCCCCGGAGGCAGCCCCCGGATGACCCACCACCGGGGGTAGAGGGGCGGATAGGGATAGTAGTAGAAGGGGTAGTACACAGGCGCTGGCACGATGATCTCCCAGAACCAGATGCCCGTCACCGGGTCCCACGCCCAGCGCCCCGACTGTGGAAACCCCGCTATCGAAGCCGGCCGCGCGCTATCGGGGGATGCCGGCGGCGCAACCGTCACCGGCTGGCTGACGGCCCGCTCGTGAACGCCTGCAACCGCCGCCGGGAGCGGGTCCTGCGCGCCCTGCACCCACTGGCTCGTCGCCGCCAGAACGACCACGGCAGCCGACAGCAACGCCATCACCGTCGCGCGGCTAGTCATGCTTTGCCTCCCGCCAGGGTTCGCGCTCGCGATGCGCCAACCCTTGCCTTGATCATACCCCTCCCCGCCGCGAAGTCAAGCCAGGTTTGTCAGTCCGCGCCCACCGCGACGCGAATGCCTGAAGCTCACTACACATAATCCCGGTTGACCGAAGGCCAATCGGCGTGCACGGCGGGGAAGCGTGCAGGCTGCGCCACTATGGCCTGCGGCCGCCTCGCGGGCCGACCGCTGACAGGTCTATACGCTGAAAGCCCAACGCGAACGCCGGCGAATCGTCAGCGAGCGCAAAATCCCCGTTCGCCGGATCGGCGAACTTCGGGTCCGCGATCAGGCTGTGCGCGTCGAAGCCGCGCTCGCGCCACTGTTCCAGCGGTAGCCCATCGAAGGTGAAAGGCCGCCCGCTGGCATCATGATAGACGTTGTAGTCGAGGGCGAAGTTTCCGTTCTTCCAGAAACTGGCCAGCAGGTCTCCCTGGTTCCAGTACACAATGTTGCGCTCGAAGGTGAAGGAGTGGTGCTCATCCTCGCGCGAGCGCGTGATCTGCATCTCTTTGCCGAGCGCAAAGATGTTGTTGCGGATGATGTTGCCGCGCCCGTAGTGCTGGTGAAAGCCGCCGCTCTTGGTGCGGAAGACGAGGTTGCCCTCGACCACGATCCGAGAGCTGCCCTCGTCGAGGTAGATGCCCCAGCCGCCGTCCACCGCGGAGAAGCAGTCGTGGATGAGGTTGTGACGAACGACCGTGCCCGGTGACACCCCGAGCATGTAGATGCCGCCGAGGTCGCTGAGCATGCCGCGGCCGATGTCGTGAATGTGATTGTGCTCGATGCGGTTGGCGACCGCCGCACTGGGGCCGTAGCCCCAGCTCCAGCCGACGGAGATGCCGGTGTAGTCGAGGCCGTGAACGTGGTTATGGATAACGCGGTTGTGCCCGCTGTCGCCGACCCACACCCCGATCGCGGCGTGAAAGATATGCCCGCCGTCGCCGATGTCGCAGTCGGCGACGGTGGTGCGCGCGCTCCCCGGTCCCAGCTTGACTCCGCCCGCGCCCAGATCGAACATGGCGCAGCGCTCGATCGCGTTGCCCTCGCAGCCAGCTCCTACCTCCACCGCATAGTTGCCGATGTGCGCCACCGTGCATTCCCGCAGCGCGCACCGGCGAGCCCCCTCCATCACCACCGCCCCCGGAACGCCGAACGCCGCCTGCTTGAAACCTGCGCTCTCGGGTGGCAGCGACCACTCCGTGTGCGAGAAGGTCAGCCCCCGCAGCTCGACATGCTCGACCCAGCGCCGCCTGCGGGCATCACCCTCGAAGCGCACTACCTGCGCCAGGCGCGGCGCGACGACGCACGCCCGCCGGGGGTCTTCGCCCGGCAGCGGCAGGTAGTAGAGGGTGCCGCGCCGGCGGTCGAGATACCACTGGCCGGGCGTGTCCAGCGCCTCCCGCACGTTCTCCACGCAGTAGCGCACCGTGCTCGACTGGTCGCTGTCGGTGAGGCGGAAGATGCTGGGGCGAGCAAAGGTGACGATGCGGCGCTGCTCGTTGACGCGGGCGATCGGCAGATGCGAGTCCACCCAGAGGTGGAGCGCGGTGATCTCGACGTCGCACAGGTTCCGCCAGCGGCGCAGGTCGCCGGGCGCGAAGGGCGCCTGCGTCTGCCCCTGCTGCCAGGGCATCTCCTCCGCGGGACGCGGCAGGCCGGCGAAGCGATAGAAGCCCTCCCGCGGCAAGCGCGTCCGCGGGCGGCGGTCATCGTTGACGAAGAGCTGCCGGAAATACCATTCCCCGTCGGCGACCGCGGGCAGATCGGCGGCCCAGGCGGGCCGGCCGTTGATCCGGGTGCGACGCCAGCCCGCGATGGGCCGGCCGCCGCTGAGCACCGGCCGCTCGCCGGGGTAGGCGGCGTAGGTGATGGGGCACTCGGCGGTGCCCGAATCCTGCGCCGTCAGCACCAGCGGTTGTCCCAGGAAGTGGATCCCCTCACGCAGGTGCACCGTGACCGGGTGCGCGAGCCCGCGCGCCCGTCGCTTCAGTTTGCGAATAGCGTCGCGCGCCCGCTGCACGGTCGCAAATGGGCCGTCGCTCCGTTGCGCATTCACCGCCGGCAGCGTGCCCGACCAGCGGTCGTCTCCTTCCGGCGCGACGTAGAAGACCATCGGTCCTTGGTGTTGAGCGGCGGCGCGGTGACCCATAGCCATGGTGCTCCTGGTAGATGTCGAGATGATCGGCGCTGCGACACCGGCCGTACGGTTCGGGGCGGCGCGGGAGGAATCCTGCCGGTTGCCCCGACCTGTCGGGGGGCGCGCTCGCCGCTCATTGGGCGTCCGCCGGCCGCGGCCGCTTGTGCGCCCACCCCCCCTTGCCGCGCTTGACAGGCGTTCTCTGCCGCCGATATACTGAAAGGCAATTAACCACTTGTTTAACCCGCACCGCGCACTGCCGGCCAGATTGCAGCGTGCATGGCGCGGCGCGCGGAGCCCGGGAGCGCACGAGACCCCCCATGCTCAGGCGCACATGTGCGAGTGGCCGCGCCAACACCGCCGCCCGGCAGCGCATCACCGAGGCAGCGCAGCGGCTGTTTGCGGAGCGGGGTACGCCGCCACCTCCGTTACCCAGATCGCCTCCGCCGCCTGCGTGAGAACATGTCTCGGGTGCGCAGGTTGATCGAGGATGGGCTGCGCGAGGGGGAGTTCCAGGGCCTGGAGCCGGAGCTGACCGCCTGCCTGCTGTTCGGCATGATTCACGTGTTCTTCATGCAGCGGCTGGCGACCGGCCGCCGCTTCCCGAGCGAAGTGGTGGTGGCGCACACGATGGCGCTGCTGCGCCACAGGGCGCTGTTGGGCTCTGCGGCGGACCACCGTAGCGGACACGATGCAAAGGGGCGCAGATGAGAACGACTACGAAATTGGTAGTGACGGCCGTGATCGTCGCTCTCCTGGGGCTAGCCGGGTGGGCGGGGTGGCGACAGGTTGCGGCCAAGCGGGGCCGCAAGCCGGCGCCCGCGCAGACGGCGATCCCGGTCAGCGTGGCCACGGTGGCGGAGGCGGAGCTGGAGTCCGTGGTCAATGTCACGGGCACGGTGGAGCCGGACCGCAAGGTGACGCTCGCCTCCCAGATCCCGGGGAAGGTGACGGCGGTGACGGTGGACGAGGGCGACCGGGTGAGAGCGGGGCAGGTAGTGGTGCGGCTGGAGGATGACGATGTGCGGGCGCAGGCGGCGCAGGCGCGCGCCGCCGTGCAGGCGGCGCAGGCCGCGCGCGAGATGGCGCGGACGCGGCTGGAGCTGGCACTGGCGGGGGCGCGGCCGCAGGAACGCGCTCAGGCGGAGCAGGTCGTGCGCCAGGCGCAGGCGGCGCTGGACAACGCGCACGCGGAGCTGCGCCGGGCGGAGGATTTGTTCGACAGCGGCGCCATATCGGAGCAGCAGTTGGAGCTTACGCGCACGCAGCGCAAGGTCGCCGAAGCCCAGTACCAGACCGCGCGCGAGCAGCTTGACCTGGTGCGTGAGGGCGCGCGCAGGGAGGACATCGAGGCGGCGCGAGCACAGGTGGCGCAGGCGCAGGCGGGAATGGCGCAAGCGCAGGCGGCGCTGCAGGCGGCGCAAGTGACGCTCGCCAAGGCGGTGATGCACAGCCCGCTCGACGGCGCCGTCTCCGCGCGCATGGTGGACCCGGGGCAAAGCATCCTGCCCGGGATGGAGCTGCTGGAGGTGGTGGACAACCGCCAGGTGTACGTCAAGGCGACGGTGAGTGAGAGCGAGGTGCGAGCGGTGCGCCGCGGCCAGCCGGTGCGGGTGCAAGTGGATGCCTATCCCGACGAGAGCTTCGCTGGGGTGGTGAGCGACCTGCTGCCGGCGGCGCGGGAGGAGACGCGCATGTTCCAGGTGCGCGTGGGCGTCCCCAACCCGCAGGGGCGGCTCAAGGCGGGCATGTTCGCGCGCGGGGCGGTCGTCACCGCGCGCCTGCGCGCGTTGGCGCTGCCGCGGCGGGCGGTGGTCGTGGAGGGGGCGCGCCGGCTGGCGTTCGTGGTGGAGGGCGGCAAGGCGCACGTGACGGCGCTTGACCTGGGCATCGAGCACGGAGACCTGGTGCAGGTCACGAGCGGCCTGGGCGCGGGCGCGCAGGTGGTGATCAGCGGCCAGGATCGTCTGCGCGACGGCGACGCGGTCAAGGTCGGGGGAGGCGGCTGATGTCCATCTGGGGGCTCGCCGTTCGCCGGCCGATCTTCATCGCCATGGTCATGCTCGCCCTGGTGGTGGTCGGCTTCATCGGCTATTCGCGGCTGGGGATGGACCTGCTGCCGCAGCTCAATATCCCCTACGTGACGGTGATCGTCGTTTATCCCGGCGCGGGCCCGCGCGAGATCGAGACCGAGGTCACCAAGCGCATCGAGGACGCGGTCGCCACCACCCGCAACGTCAAGCACATTAGCTCCTCCTCCTTCGAGGGCGTGAGCGCGGTGGTGATCGAGTTCGAGGTCGGGATTGACGCGGACCTTGCGGCCCAGGATATCCGCGACAAGGTGGCGCCGATCGAGGCCGAGCTGCCGGCGGACGCGGAACGGCCGGTGATCAGCAAGGTGGATCTGGAGGCGCGGTCGGTGCTGGAGCTGGCGGTGGCGAGCGACCTGGCGCTGACGCGGCTGCGGCGCCTGGCGCAGGACACCATCGCGCCCAGGCTGGAGCGCGTGAACGGGGTGGCGGCGGCCAATGTCTACGGCGGGCTCCAGCGCGAGATCCAAGTGGCGGTGGACCGCGGGCGCCTGCAGGCCTACGGCTTCTCCTTCGACCAGTTGGCGCAGACGCTGGCCGCCGGCAACCTCGACCTCCCGGCCGGCCACATCAACGACATCGGGCGCCGCATCACGGTGCGCGTGCCGGCGACATACGACAGCATCGAGGATATTCGCCGCACCCTCATCATGACCCCGCAGGGGCCGGTGCGCCTGCGCGACATCGCCGAGGTGCGCGACACCCACCAGGAAGCCGACACCATCACCCGCCTCAACCGCAGGCCCACGGTCAACATCTCGGTGATCAAGGTCGCCGAGGCCAACATCGTGCAGACCGCCGCCGGCGTGCGCCAGGCGGTGGACGAGCTGAACCGGCAACTGCCCGCGGGCACCAAGATCGAGGTCGTGCTCGATCGCTCGGAGTTCGCGCGCGAGAGCGTGGCCGACGTCACCAACAACCTCATCCTGGGCGGGCTGCTGGCGGTGATCGTCGTCTTTCTGTTCCTGCGCAGTTTCCGCAGCACCGTCATCGCCTCCTTCGCTCTGCCGACCTCGGTCATCTCCGCCTTCGGCCTGATGTATTTCGCCGGCTTCACCCTCAACATGCTATCCATGCTCGCGCTGGCGCTGGCGATCGGCATGTTGATTGACGACGCCATCGTCGTCGTGGAGAACGTCTTCCGCCACCTCGAGGAGGGGGAATCCCCGCGCGAGGCCGCGATCAACGGCACCGGCGAGATCGCCCTGGCGGTGACCGCCATCACCCTCACCATCGTCGTCGTCTTCGCCCCCATCGCCTTCATGAGGGGCATCGCCGGCCAGTTCTTCCGCGAGTTCGGGCTGACGGTGGCGTTCGCGGTGCTGGTGTCGCTGCTGGTGTCGCTGACGCTGACGCCGATGCTCGCCTCGCGCCTGCTAGTGCGCCCGCGCGCGAAGCGGCCCGGCGGCGGGGGGGTGCTCGATCGCATCGGCGCGTTCTACGACCGGGTGGATGTCGCCTACCGCGGCGCCCTCGACTGGTCGCTGCGTCACCGCCGGCTGGTGGTGCTGATCGGGGTAGGGTCGTTCATCGGCGGCCTGCTGCTGATTCGCTTCGCCGTCCCCCAAGAGCCCTTCCCACGGCTGGATACCGATGATCTCCAGGTGCAGCTCAAGCTCCCCGGCGGCGCGTCGCTGGCGAGCACGGACCAGGTGGCGCGGGGAGTCGAGGACCTGCTGCTGCGGGTGCCGGAGGTGGAGCGCGTGCTGGCGCGCGTGGGCGGAGGCGGCGCGGCCTCCATCTTCGGCGGCGGGGGCGGCGCCAATGAAGCGACGATTGACGTCAAGCTGAAATCCAAGCGCGCGCGCACCTCGTGGGCGATTATGGACGAAGTGCGCCGGGAGCTGCGCTCCTGGCCCGACCTCATCGCCAGCGTCAACCCCGCCGAGACGTTCGGCCCGTCGGCGGCGCCCATTCAGATTGACCTGACGGGCGCCGAGGTGGAAGAACTGCTGCGCATCGCCGGGCGCTGGAGGGATCGCATTCGCGATATCCCCGGCGTCACCGATCTCGATCTGTCGGTGCAGCCCGGCAGCCCCGAGTCCATCGTGCGCGTGGACCGGGTCAAGGCGGCGAATCGGGGGCTGACCCCCGCTCAGATCGCCCTGGCGCTGCGCGCCGCCGTGGACGGGGTGGTGGCGACCCGCTATCGCGAGGGCGGCGATGAGTACGATGTGCGCGTGCAGTTGCGCGACCGCGACCGACAGCGCGTCGGCCAGCTCGAGGATCTCGCCCTCGTCGGCGTCAGCGGTCAGCTCGTGCCCCTGCGCGACGTGGCGCACCTGGGACCCGCGACCGGCCCCACCGTCATCACTCGCACCGACAAGGAGCGCACCGTCAGCCTGCGTGCCAATCTGCTCGGCGGGTATGTCTCGGGACCGGTGTCGGATCAGATCACGCAGCGACTCGCGCCCTACGCGAAGCAGCTTCCCCGCGGCTACAAGGTGACCTATCGCGGCGACGTCGAGTCCCGGCGCGAGATCTTCGGGCCCATCTACTTCGCGCTGGGGTTGTCGGTGCTGTTCGTGTACATGGTGCTGGCGGCGCAGTTCGAGTCCTTCGTCCACCCCTTCACCATCGGCCTGTCGCTGCCGCTGTCCATCGTCGGCGCGGCGGTGCTGCTGTGGCTCACCGGCGGCACCGTCAACATCATGTCGCTCATCGGCATCGTCATGCTGATGGGGCTGGTCACCAAGAATGCCATCCTGCTGGTGGACTACACCAATACCCTGCGCCGGCGCGGACTCGAACGTGACGCGGCACTGCTGCAGGCGGGGCCGACGCGACTGCGGCCGATCCTGATGACGACGGCGGCGATGGTCTTCGGCATGGCGCCCGTCGCTTTGGGGCTGGGGCAGGGCGCGGAGATGCGGGCGCCGATGGCGATCGCGGTTATCGGCGGGCTGCTAAGCTCGATGTTTCTGACCCTGCTCATGGTGCCGGTGGTGTATGGCATCCTCGACGAGCTGCCCGCGCGCTTCCGCCGGCACCGCCGGGCGACGCCGGACTTCACCGCGGACGAGGGCTGAGCCTGTCAAGACGGAGCTCCCGGCGCAATGCCCGCCGCGATTGTGGGAGGCACGCCGTTGTGCTATACTTTTGGCTAGGTCCCCGCTACGCGGGGACCGCCACGGCGGTCGCAATGCGACCTAGCCGCCGGTCTCTGACCTAGGGATACGGAGGCATGACGGTGAGCGGGCGGCGAACCCGGATGCGAGTGGCGATCGCGCTCTTATGGGCGGTCGCGATCACCCTGCTCGCGGGGTGCGCGGGTAAGCGCGCCCCCGATCGCATTCAGCTCACCCTCTTCACCTGGGTGCAGCCGGAGGAGCTGGCAGTCAACCAGCGCCTCATCGCCGAATTCGAGCAGCAGCACCCCGACCTCGACGTCACCATCATCAACGAGCCCGGCCAGCGCGCCATGGACAAGCTCCAGACCAGCATCGCCGCCGGCAAGGCACCTGATGTCATGTCCATCCACGGCGCCTACTTCCTGCCCCTCGCCGCCAAGGGCGCGCTGCTCGACCTGGAGCCATTGGTCAAGGATGACCCGCAGTTCGACCTCGGCGACTTCTATCCCCAACTGCTGCCGCTGTGCCGCTACCAGAATCACCTCTACTCGCTGCCGCGCTACTCCTCGGTTTACGTGCTGTTCTACAACCAAGACCTGTTCGACGACGCCGGGGTGGCTTACCCCGACGGGTCGTGGGACTGGGACGACTACCTGGCGGCGGCGCGCAAGCTGACACGCCATAGCCCCGATCCGGCGCAGCAGCGCTACGGGTGTGTCATAGACTTCTGGGGCGCGCGCATCTACCCGTGGATCTGGCAGAACGGCGGGCAGATCCTGGACCAGTCGCGGGCGAAGTGCCTGCTCGACCAGCCGCCCGCAGTGGAGGCGCTGCAATTCCTGGTGGACCTGGCGAGCAAGTACAAGGTGGCGCCGCGCATCAGCCAGCAGGATTCGCGCGAGACGCGCGAGTGGTTCAAGGCCGGGCGGGTGGCGATGCTCATGTCGGGGGCGTGGGACGTGCAAGTGCTGCGGCGGTCGCCCGACCTGCGCTGGAATGTCGCGCCCCTGCCGCGCCGCAAGCAGCGCGCCACCCTCGCCGGCACCGAGAATTACGCCATCGCCGCGACCACCAAGCACCCGCAGCAGGCGTGGGAGCTGTTCCGGTTTCTGCTGTCTCCGTCGAGCCAGGGGCGGATGGCGGCGGAGGTGGACAAGCAGCCCTCGCGGCGGTCGGTGGCGCAGGGCGAGTACCTGAAAGCGAAGGTCGGCTATGATCGCCGGGTGCTGGTGGAGGCGCTGGACTACGGTAAGCTCGCCCCCAACGTGCCGCAGTGGGACCGCATATCCCATTTGATCCAGGATCGCCTCGATCAGATCTGGAACGGGGAGCTGGGGGTGAGGCCGGGCATGCGGCGGGCAGCGGCGGACGTGTCGCGCGAGCTGGGGGCGCAGCAGGAGCCGGGCGCAGGTGGGTGAGGGACGATGATCCCCTTCCTGATATATGCGACCGACCGCGAGCGCAAGCGCGTCCCCTACGTCACCTACAGCCTGATCGGCCTCAACCTCCTGACCTACCTCGGCCTCAACGCCTTCGCCACCCCGGAGAGCTTCTACGCGGCGCAGATGCAGTTCGGCTTCGTGCCCGCGCAGGGGTCGTGGTACTCGGTCATGACCTCGATGTTCGTTCACGGCGACGTCCAGCACCTGTTCACCAACATGCTGTTTCTGTGGGTGTTCGGGGCGCTGGTGGAGGAGGGGCTGGGGGTAGCGGTATTCCTGACGCTGTACGTCGGCAGCCAAGTGGCGGCCAACCTGGTGCACGCGTCGGTGGGCGCGGCCTTCGGCAGCGCCGCCATGAGCAAGCCGGTGATCGGGGCGTCGGGGGCGGTGGCGGGGCTGCTGGGGCTGGCGGCGATGCGATTCTATCGCACGCGAGTGCGCATCGCCTATTGGGCGGTGGTCAAGGCGGGGGTGGTGGAGATCGCGGCGTGGATCTTCATCGCGCTGTGGGCGGGGCTGGAGGTGGCGCAGGCGGTGGTATCGCTGGCGGCGGAGCGCAGCGGCCTGGGGGGTGCCGACCCCGTGGCGCACTGGGCGCATCTGGGTGGATTCGCCTTCGGCATCGTGGGTGCGGCAGTGCTGCGGCTGCGCACCGAGGGACAGCGCGAGTACCTGCTGGCGGCGTTGCGCCGCGACCCGCTGTCGGTCTCGGGTTACAACGTCATGCGCGACCTGCAGTCGCTGGTGCGGGAGGACGCGGACTGCGGCGAGGCACATCACGCCCTGGCCAAGCAGTACGTGCTGGATCGCCAGTACGAGCAGGCGGGGCGCTCCTACCTGCGCGCGATTGACTGCTATCTGAGACAGGGCGGCCCTTCGACCCTTCGACATGCTCAGGGTGGTCCCGAGCGTGGTCGAGGGGCGACAGGCTCAGGACCGCCCCTGCCAACGCCGGCAGGGCCGTCCCGAGCGGAGTCGAGGGGCGGCCACGCGGCGGCGACCCTTCGACATGCTCAGGGTGGTCCCGAGCGTGGTCGAGGGGCGACCGAAAGCTACGAGGAGCTGACGGCGCTTTTCCCCGAGTGCCGGTTGAACTTGCGCTTGCAGTTCCGGATGGCGACGGCGCTGGAGCAGCAAGGTCGCTACGCACTGGCGGTGCATGCTTTCGAGCGGGTGGCCGACGCCTATGCGGACAGCGAGGAGGCGCAGGTGTCGCTGATGCGGGCGGCTGCGTTGTGCGCCGAACGGCTGGCGGACCCGCCCGGGGCGCTGGACTACCTGGAACGGCTCGCGGCCGACTACCCACAGGGGCCGTGGGCCGCGTTTGCGCGGCGCCAGAGCGCCCGCCTGCGCCGGGAGCTGGAGCGATGACCCGCCGCCGGCCTGCGCGGCGGCGGAATGAATGGAGTGCGACGCCGCGGAAGGCGATTCACGCCCGGCGTCGAAAGGAAGAGGCCGGCCCGAGACTCCGGGCGACATGTGCGGCGCGTGCGCCGCAGCGTCCGTGACCCGTCACCCGGGGTGGTCGCGTCCGCACCATACAAGGAGCGTCAGCCAATGTGTGACATGCCCGCGTGGCGAAAAGCGGCCTGGCTGGTCATCCGGCCCGCGTGGAGCATAGGCGCCCTCGCCTGTGTCATCACGGCCGGGGCGGCCATGCTCCATGCGCGCCCGGCGGGTGCCGCTGCGGACTTCGCGGCCGAGCAGCAGCGCGCTTTTCCGCGGATCGCGGCAGAAGTGGAGGTTGACAACCTGCGCCGGCACGTCGAGAACCTGGCCAGCTACGGCAGCCGGGTCACCTGCTACCCCGGCGCCAAGCGGGCGGAGGACTACGTCTACAATTACCTGCGCAGCCTGGGCCTGCAGGACTTGCACAAAGAAGAGTTCGCCGCCAGCGCGCCCGTCAACCGCGGATCGAGCCTGGAGCTGGCGATGGCTAAGCCCGATGGGCCGCCGTGGCGGCCCGACGAGTCGGGCCTAGCCACCGACAGTATACCGCTCTACCCGCTGTGGCCGAACAACGTCCGCACGTCGCAGCTGCCGCCAGCAGGGGTGAGCGGCCGCGTGGTGTGGGGCGGGCAGGCGGAGTTGGCCGAGCTCAACGGCAAGCAGATCGCCGGCAGCATCGTCCTTTTTGATTTTCGCTGCGGCAGCCGGTGGCTCAACGGCGTGCGCCTGGGGGCGAAGGTCGTGATCTTCGTCGAGCCGGACGAGCCGGCGGTGCGGGGGGAGTCGGAGGCGAAGTTCCTGTCGGTGCCGATCGACATCCCGCGCTTCTGGCTGCGGCGCGGGGACGCGCTGCGGGTGCTGGCGCGCCTGCAGTCCACGCCCAAGGTCCAGGGTCGGGTGCGCTGCGACATGGGTTGGGTGCAGCCCAGCGCCGAGACCGAGCGCGCGGGGACCCTCTATCACCCCCACAACATCATCGCCACCATCCCCGGCACCGACCCCAAGCTCAAGCACCAGGTGGTGATGCTCAGCGCCTACTATGACTCGATGTGCATCGTGCCCGAGATGGCGCCGGGGGCGGAGAGCGCCTGCGGCATCGCCACCCTGCTGGAGCTGGCGCGCATCTTCAAGGACCACCCGCCCCGGCGCACGGTGCGGCTGCTTGCCACCGCCGGCCATTTCGAGGCCATGACCGGCATCCGCGAGTACCTCGGGCGCCACCTGCCCGACATGGAGAAAGGGCCCCCCGAGCCGGCCCGATTCCTGGGGTTCATCCCCTACACCCGCTACGGCGAGGCGCTCGACAAGATCAACCTCTTCTTCGCCCTCGACCTCTCCAGCCAGAGCTCGCGCGTCGGCATCTTCTACTCCGGCTACTACTACAACTACCGCGAGGACCGCCAGCGCGATTTCGCCGACCTCGGGCGCGCCTTCCGCGACAGCGGTGAGGTCATCGCCACCGCGCTCGGCTACGTGGCCGACGAGACCTTCGCTGACGGCATCAACCCCATCGCGGGCAAGCCCTGGCGCACCTTCATCCCCGGCAAGATCGCCCTCGAGAGCGAGGCCTTCACCCTCGGCGGCGGCGCCGGGATGGGGCTGGTCACGACCGACGACAGTCGCGCCCTGGTGGACACGCCCTGGGACCTGCCGGACTACGTTGACTTCCGCAACCTGCGCCATCAGGCGACTTTCCTGGCGTGCTCGCTGTGGAACTTCCTCAACGATCCGGAGGCGCCGGTGAACGAGAAGCCGACGTTCTCCAAGATGACCCTCACCGGCGGCTTCGCGGTGCTGCGCGGCCGCGTGGTCACCTTCAACCCCAGGAGGGGCCTCATCCCCAAGGATCCCCTGCGCGGCTCGCTGGTGACCGTGCGCCCGGGCGAATGGCTCGGGGCGGGCGTCGGGCACATCATGAAGCAGACCTTCATGGGCGTGCGCGGCGACATGGCGCAGCTGGTGGACGACGACGGGCGGTTCACCTTCTACGGGGTGCCTTCGGCCAACGCCTATCTCACGGCGCACAAGGTGTTCGTGGACGCCTACCATACCGATCCTCGCACCGGTGACGTTGACTACGCGCCGGACCTCGGGGTGCAGGGGCACAAGGCTTTCTCCATCGAGCTGGCCATGACCATGGGCGAGCGCGAGGCGACGGTGGTGGCGTTCCCCTGTGTCTCCATCGGGCTGCTGGACATCGTGGATCCGAGCAGCCTGATGACCTTGCCCGACATGCAAGTCTTTGACGCGCGCACCGATGCGGAGCCGCGCTCCTTCGGCTACGCCATCTCGCGGCCGGAGACCTGGGTGTCGCACGTCGAGGACGTGGCGCTGGTGTTCGCGCCGCGGCCGGCGGAGTGGGAGCACATCGGAAAAGACAAGGAGGCGGCGGCCACCCGCATCAAGGTGGTGATGCTGGCGGGGGTGTCGAAGCGACTGGTGCTGCTGAACGCCAGCGCCGCCTATCCCAAGGGGCGGGGGCTGCTGGCCCAGCGCACCGTGCTGCTGTCGCGCACGCCGCTGCAAGTGGCGCGCGACATGTGGTACCTGGATGACTCGCGTATCAAGGTGCTGCGGCGCTTCCACATCGTCGACCAGGCGCTGGAGAAAATGCACCAGCGCACCCAGGAGTACCTGGCGCTGGCGGAGGAGGCGTGGCAGGCGCGCGACTACGCCAGCTTCGACGGCCACGCGCGCGCCGCCTGGGGCTACGAGGCGGCCGCCTATCCGCGGGTGGAGGCGACCCAGCGCGACGTCGTGCGCGGGGTGCTGTTCTACCTGGTGCTCATGCTGCCGTTTGCGTTCTTCCTGGAGCGGCTGGTGTTCGCGTTTCCCGATCTGCGGTTACAGATCTTGGGCACGGTGGGGATCTTCGCGCTTACCTTCGAGATCTTCCGCCGGATCCATCCGGCCTTCGACATCCTCGAGGTCACGCCGGTGGTGATGCTGCTGGCGTTCATCATGGCGACGCTGGCGGCGCTGGTGATCGTCCTCGTTTACGGCAAGTTCGAGGCGCAGCTCAAGGCGCTGCAGACCAAGATGGGAGGCATCCATCGCGCCGACATCGGGCGCATGAGCGTGGCCATGGCCGCCTTCACCCTGGGCATCAGCAACATGCGCCGGCGCCGCGCCCGCACCGTGCTGACCTGTATCACCCTGGTCTTGCTCACCTTCACCGTGCTCAGTTTCACCTCGGTGGTAACGGGGGTGCGCTTCAACGACCGCCGCTCCCCGGGCATCCCGCGCTACAACGGGATCATGGTGCGCACCGCCGACTGGTCGCCGCTGCAGGAGTCCGCCTACCGGGTGATGCAGGACGAGTTCGGGGAAACCCACACCGTGGTCGCGCGCGCGTGGTACGCG
Organism: Armatimonadota bacterium; assembly: GCA_035527535.1. Classification (NCBI taxonomy): domain Bacteria; kingdom Bacillati; phylum Armatimonadota; species Armatimonadota bacterium. The sequence goes on along the minus strand of DATLAK010000004.1, from coordinate 9,177 downwards.
ACCTCCCTGCGCGAAGAGCAGTCGTTCATGCGCATCACCGCCACCACCAGCAATCAAGGGTACAACGCCCGCGCCGCGATCGGCCTGATGCCGCAGGAGACGCGGGTCACCCACCCCCAGGACGCGCTCATCGCCGGGCGTTGGTTCCGCCCCGGTGAGCGCCTCGCCGTCATCGTGCCCACCGCCATCGCGCGCACGCTCAACCTCACCCCCGCCGACGTCGGCAAGGCCAGAGTCAGCTTCTCCGGTCTCGCCCTCGACCTCATCGGCCTCGCGGACGCCTCCAAGCTGCGCCGCATCAAGGACCTCGACAACGAGCCGCTGAGCCCGGCGGACTTCATCTCGATGATGAAGCAACAGCGCTCGACTCAGCAGTCCCAGGCCGGCTTCCAGGAGTACCTGCACCTGTCGCCGGACGACTGCATCATGATCCCCTACGCGCTCGCCGTCAACCTCGGCGCCCAGGTGCAGTCGGTGGCGGTCGGTTTCGCCGCCGCCGCTGACGTGCGCCCGGCGCTGAAGGACCTCATGCCGCGCCTGGGGTTCAACATCTACGCGGGGATCGGCGATGAGACGCGGCGCTGGAGCGCGATGGGCTCCAGCGCCGTCACCGGGCTGGCTGACGTCTTCATTCCCATCCTGATCGCCGCCCTGATCGTGCTCAACACCATGCTCGGATCGGTCTACGAGCGCGTGCGCGAGATCGGCATCTTCAGCGCCGTCGGCCTCGCCCCCGGTCACATCGCCACCCTGTTCCTGGCCGAGGCCTTCGTCTACGCCATCATCGGCGCCATCGTCGGCTACGTGCTGGGGCAAGGGGCGGTGAAGGTCATGACCGCCGGCGGCTGGCTGGGCGATCTCCAACTCAACTACTCATCGCTGTCGGCGGTGGTGTCCACCGCCATCGTCATCGGCGTGGTGCTGCTGTCCACCGTCTACCCCGCGCGCAAGGCGTCGGAGGTCGCGACCCCGGCGGTGGACCGGCGCTGGCACGTGCCCGAGCCGGAGGGCGACGACTGGGAGATCCCCATGCCCTTCGCCGTCACCGGGGCGCAGGCGACCGCGCTCAACGCCTTCATGTCCGAGTGGTTCGGGGCCTACGAAGAGTACAGCGTCGGCGATTTCGTGACCCAGGACGTGGTCACCGAGGAGCACCCGTCCGAGTACGGCACGGAGTATGTCATCCGGCTCATGACGTGGCTGGCGCCCTTCGATCTCGGCGTCAGCCAACGCGCCGCCCTCCACACCGTGCCGACGAACATGCAGGATGTGTTCGAGATCCGGCTGCGCCTGCACCGCGAGAGCGGAGATGTCAGCTCGTGGAGGCGCGTGAACCGGCGCTTCCTCAATACCCTGCGCAAGCAGTTCCTGATCTGGCGCACCCTGCGCGCCGAGGACCGCGAGCGCTACCTGAGCATGAGCGACGGATCGCCCACGACCTAGGGGGCGAACGGTGCTCGAGGCGCGATGCGCCCTCGCGGCGCCAGCGCCAGGTTCGTGCGGGCCGCCGGGGAGGGCCAAGGAGTCGGCGCGGCAGGTGTGGAAGGAAGCCGCGGGTGACAGCGCCGGCGTGCGACAGCGCCGGCGTGCGACAGCCGCTTACCGGGAGCGGCGGAGGTAAGTGATTGAGCGAGCGCGATGACCAGATAGAGGAGCCGAAGGAAGGAGAGAAAGAGGGCGCGTTCGGGCTCTATTCCGAGCGCCTCCCGGAGCTGGAACCGACCGAGTTCCAGGAAGGCTTCACCGTGCGCACCGCACTGGGGGCGCTGTTCGTGGGCTTCATCATGATGCCCGGCGCGCTCTACCTGGGCCTGCTCGTAGGCCAGGAGCTGGGGCCGGCGGCGGAGTGGACGACCATCATCCTCTTCACCGAGGTCGCGCGGCGCTCTTTCACCCCCATGCGCCGCCAGGAGCTCTACCTCATCTTCTACATGGCCGGCGCCCTGGCGGCCGGCGGCGGCGGTCTGGCGCTGAGCGGGGGGCCGTTCGCGAGTCTGATCTGGGCTCAGTACGTGCGCAACTCCCCGGCGGCGGTGGGATTCGGCATTGCCAACGAGATCCCCGGGTGGTACGCGCCGCCTCCTGATTCGCCGGCCATCATCAATCGCACCTTCCTCCATCCCGACTGGGCGATCCCGATCCTGCTGCTGGTGATCGGGCAAGTGCTGGGGCGGTTGCAGTGGATCGGGCTCGGCTACGTCCTGTTCCGCTCGACCTCCGACGTCGAGCGCCTGCCCTTCCCCATGGCCCCGGTGGCGGCGCAGGGCGCCACCGCCCTGGCCGAGGTCACGCGCGACGAGGAGTCGTGGCGCTGGCCGGTGTTCAGCGTCGGCAGCGTGATCGGCCTCATCTACGGCACCATCTACGTGCTCGTGCCCACCGTCACCGGCGCCATGCTTCCGTCGCCGGTGCAGATCATCAAGATCCCCTTCATTGACCTCAGCTCCAACACCGAGGGCATCTTCCCCGCCGCCAAGATCGCCCTCGGCACCGATCTCGGGGCCATCCTGGTAGGTTTCATCCTGCCCTTCCCGATCGCGGCCGGGCAGTTCATCACCTCCATATTCGCGAACTTCTTCCTGACCCCCACCCTCTATCGCACCCACCCCGGTCTGTTCCCGAGCTGGCGCCCGGGCATGAATCTCATCCAGACCGAGATCGCCACCAACATTGATTTCTGGATGAGCGTCGGCATCGGCGTCGCGGTCAGCTTTGCAATTGTCGGCTTCGGCCAGATCTTCAGCCGTTACCTGCGCGGGCGCAGCGAGGCCCAGCAGCACGCCCTGGCGCGGCGGTTCGTGCCGCCGCCGCCCGGCCGCGGCGACTTCCCGATCTGGATGGCGCTGACCGCCTGGCTGGTGTCAGCGGTCGGCAGCATCACCGTCATCCATTTCCTGGTGCCGCGCTTCCCGCTGTGGATCCTCGTCGTCTTCGGGCTCATCTGGAGCCCGATCAACAGCTACATCTCCGCGCGCCTCATCGGCATCACCACCCAGCCGCTGAGGATACCCTACCTGGCCCAGGCCAGCTTCATCCTCAGCAAATACGAGGGGGTGGACGTCTGGTTCGCCGGCGTGCCTCTTTACGACATGGGCTGGGCGGCGCAGAAGTTCCGCGAGATCGAGCTCACCGGCACCAAGTTCACCAGCATCATCAAGGCCGAGCTCTTCCTCTTCTTCCTGCTGCTGGGGTGCAGCTTCCTGTTCTGGTCTTTCTTCTGGAACCTGGGCCCCATCCCGTCGTCGTCATATCCCTACGCCCAGACCTTCTGGCCCCTGCACTCGACCATGCAGTTGCTGTGGGCCACCGCCACCCGCGGCGGCACCGAGGAACAGTGGCTGCTGCAGGCGCTCAAGCCCAATCTGATGGGCATAGGCCTCGGCGGCAGCGTCGGCCTCTATGCCGTTTTGGCCCTGGCGCGCGCTCCCATCATGTGGTTCTACGGGCTGGCCAACGGGTTCCTGACGCCGACGCAAGGAGTGATCCCCGTCTTCATCGGGGCGATGCTGGGCCGCTACTATTTCCGCCGGCGCTTTGGGCTGCATCACTGGCGGCTCTACGCGCCGGTGCTGCTGGCGGGCTACGCAGCCGGGCAGGGCTTGATGGGGATGATGGGCATCGCCTGCGCTATCATCCTCAAGTCCATCCGGGCGCTGCCGTACTAGCGCCGTGCGCGTGATACCCGACAGGCAGGCCCAGATGGCCGCGCCCGACCTGGTGACTTTCGGTTGGCAAGGCATGACCATGCGCGTGCCCGCGGAATGGACGCTGGGCGCGATCGGCGGCGACTACAAGGCAGGCTACCTGCGCCTGGATGACGCGCACGCCAGCCGGGTCGAGATCAAGTGGTCCGAGCAGCAGGTGGACCTCGACCGCGCGCTCGAGCGCTACCTGGCGAAGCTCGGGAAGCGACAGCAGTTGGACTTGCGGGCGGATGACCACGCGCGGGTCCTCAGCCGCCGCAGCAAGCCCGACAAACGCCTGCGCGGGTTCGCGTGGGGCGCCGGCGACCGGCAGGCCACCGGCGTCATCTGGCGTTGCAGCAAGTGCGGGCGCACGGTGGTGGCGCAGGTGATGTCCGCCGTCGGGGACCGCGGCCGGGCGCTCGCGCACGACGTGCTGGCGTCGCTGGAGGACCACGCGCGCGACGGCCGCCATGCGTGGGCGCTGTACGGCCTGCGGTTCGAGGTGCCGGAGCGATTCCGGCTGGAGCGCCAGAAGCTGATGGCGGGCTACCTGGAGCTGGCGTTTGCATCCGGCCGCTGCCGGCTGCGGGTGTTACGCTGGGGGATGGCGGAGGTGGCGCTCGCCGAGCGCGACTTGCAGCACTGGTACGAGGTCGAGCAGGTGCGCCGCCGCGACGTCGTATGGGAATGCCAGCCGGCGACGGTGGAGCGGCACGAGGATCATGACGGTCTCGCGGTCAGCGGGCATCGGCATCGCTTGCTGCACCGGCCGCGGCGAGCGGTGGAGCGGTTGGCGCGGCTGCGCATCGCCTGCGATTTCGACGGGCGAGTGTGGCATTGCCCGCAGTCTAACCGCATCTACAGCGTGGAGGCGGTGCATCACGACGACCCGCAGACGCTGCTGGACGTAGTCGGCTCCCTGCCCTGCCACGGGCAGTGAAACCACAGATGAACACGGATGCACACAGATCGGATAACGGGAACGGCTTGACCGAGCGCATCATCGGTTGCGCGTTCCAAGTCAGCAATACGCTGGGGTGCGGGTTCCTGAAGGCCGCCGGGCTTGCCTCTTGTTTACCCCTGAACGTCGGCGGCCCCAAACTGGAAATAAGACGCGTTGTCAGAGATGTCTGATCCGCGTTCATCTGTGTTTATCGGTGGTTAGCGATGGTACTCAGGCGACAACCGAGGTTGAGCAAGCACGAAGCGCTGGCCGCGCGCCCGGTGCGCAACCAGGCGGTGGAGTGGCGCGCCGAAGGCGAGCGCACGGTGCTGGTGCTGCGGCGGCGCGAGGACCGTCTGGGCCGCCTGCTGTCGCTGTTGTTCGTGGTTCCCAAGGAGCGCAAGATCGAGCTTGACCGCGTCGGTTCCTTGGTGTGGCGGCAATGCGATGGCCGCCACACGGTAGCCGAGTTGATCGCGGAGCTGGCGGGCAAGTACAAGCTCAACCGCAAGGAGGCCGAGGTCTCGCTGACCAGCTTCCTGCGGATGCTGGGCAAGCGCAAGCTGATCGCGATCGCCGTGCCCAAGCACGCGGGCCGCACGCCCAAAGAGAGAAGGCTGACCGATGCCGGAGCAAGCGGGAGCTAGAGCTGAGGGCATTGAGAAGCAGGTCATACTGCCCTGGCGCCGCTCAGTGCAGATGAGCCTGAATTCCATCTTCGTGCGCCTGGGGCGGTCGGTGATTACCGCCTCCGGCATCTTCCTGGGCACCGCCTTTCTGGTGTCGGTGCTGACCCAGACCGCGGTCCTCGGCGGCCACCCCGAAGAGGCCCTGGAGAGCGGCACCCGCAGCATCTGGCTGGTGGTGATGTCGCTGCTGGTCGCTACCGTGGGCATCGTCAACTCGATGCTGATGGCGGTGACCGAACGCTACAAGGAAATCGGCACCATGAAGTGCTTGGGCGCCCTCGACAGCTTCGTCGTGCGCCTGTTCCTGCTGGAGTCGGGCATCTTGGGCGCGCTGGGGGCTACCGTCGGCGCCGTCGCCGGCGTCGCCATCAGCGCCCTCTCGTCTCGGCTGCGCTTCGGCCCCGGCGTATTCTCCAAGCTGGGGCCGGCGCTGGTGTTGTCCGGGCACCCGGTCCCGCTGTGGGCGGGAGTCGTGGGCGCCGTGGCTGTGGGTGGGGTGTTGTCGGTGCTGGCGGCGATGTATCCCGCGTGGCGGGCGGCGAAGATGCCTCCGGCGGCCGCCCTGCGCGTGGAAATATAGAAGCGCGGAAATGGGACGGAGGAGAACATGACTACAGTCTCACGCGGTGCGAGCGAGTATATCGTCCGCACCAAGGACCTGGCACGTGAATACGCCATGGGTGGCACGGTGCTGCGCGCCCTGGACGGGGTGGTCCTCGACATCAGGCGCGGGGAGTACGTCTCCATCATGGGCCCCTCGGGCTCGGGCAAGTCCACCCTGTTCAACATGATCGGGGGCCTCGACCGGCCGACCCAGGGCACGGTGTTCATTGACGAGGTGGATATGGCCCAGCTCGGCGCCGGGGAGTTGGCGTTCCTGCGCTGCCGCCGTATCGGCTATATCTTCCAGAGCTTCAACCTCATCCCCGTCATGACCGCGCTGGAGAACGTGACCCTGCCCATGATCTTCGCCGGCGTGTCCACCGACGATGCGCAGACCAAGGGCGCCAAGTTGTTGGAGAAGGTCGGTCTCGGCGACCGCCTCCACCACAAGCCGTCCGAGTTGTCCGGCGGGCAGCAGCAGCGCGTCGCCATCGCGCGGGCGCTGGCCAACGACCCCGGCATCATCCTCGCCGACGAGCCCACCGGCAACCTCGACCTCAAGACCGGCAAGGAGATCATCGTCCTGCTCAAGCAGATGAACAAGGAGCAGGCCGTCACCGTCATCTCCGCCACCCACGACCTCAAGATGATTGACGTCTCCGACCGCGTGGTGTGGATCCGCGACGGCAAGATCGAACGCATCGAGAACCGCGCTGACATCGAGCTGCGCGTAGGCGAGATGGCCCACGAGGAGCAGTAGGGGTTCGCGATCGTCCCGGCGACGACGGTGAAGCTCGGCCCAGGATGACACCGAGGCGTGTCCAGCGCCGGCGCTTGGCGAGGGCGGCCAGGCGACAGACTGGAGCCGGCGAGAGGAGTCGAACCCCCAACATGCTGATTACGATTCAGCTGCTCTACCATTGAGCTACGCCGGCTCGTGAGAAAATTGCAGAACCGCTGGAGAGGTTATACCATCCCCGCGGAACACGCGTCAAGCGTGACGCCGGGGTGGGTTCGCGGACAGTGATCGCCCTTGGACGCGCGGCCCCGCAGTGTGGGACAGCCGAGGGTGCCCTTCGACAGTAGGGCAGGCTCTGTGCCACAAGTCGCGCGACTTCTATAGGAAGTCGCGCCCGGTGCATCGCCCAGCCATCCCCACCAAAGCCGGTCACACCCATGCCGAGGGGTGCGACCGCGAAAAGTTGGGATTACCCTGGGCGCGCCCCGACTCGTCGCGGCGCAGATGTAGGGGCAAGGCATGCCTTGCCCCTACGAGGTCGCTCCCCCGGGTGTGCGCCTAGCCATCCCAACGAGAAACGGTCACACCCGATTCGAGGGTGGGAGCAGGGATGGGACTTTTGCCGGTCACGGGTTGCCGTGGGCGGGGCCGCGCAACCGCCTAGTCCTCGAAGTGGATCACAACATCCTGCGGCATTGCCAGTCCGGCGGCGACCTCGACCGCCTTGAGCACCGCCACCGGCACCGGACACGCCGGGTGCAGGTTGACCTTCGCCGCCGGCTCGTGAACGAAGAACTCGGCGCACCTCCATCCCGCGCCGCAGGTGGCGCTCAGGGTTTGCACCTCCTGCGCGTACTCCTGCACGTGCGGGCACCTCGAATCCACGCGCACCCGGACCTTGCCTTCGGCGTCCGGCACCGCCTCGACGCGCGCCGTGAAGTTGCAGTTGCCGCAGTTGACCGTCACCATCGCCATCGCCCTCCTCCTCGCCCGGCATCTCGCCGACCCCAGGGCCCCAAGGCCCGCGTCGCCCGCCCTCACCAGTAGCCCTTGCGCTCGATCCATTCGCGCCAGTCTCGGCCCAGCGTCGTCCCCTGCGCGACGAGCGGATCCCGGTCGAGGCCGTTCTTCTCCATCATGCGCGCGATCCACGCTTCCAGTTCGCCCTCCATTTGCGCCGTGACGCCGGGGCGTTCGTCGGCCAGGTTATGCAGCTCGCACGGGTCGGTGGGCAAGTGGTACAGCTCGCGCGGCGGCATATCGTGGAGATCGCGTCCCCGCTCGCGCGACAGGATGAGCTTGTATTCGTCCGTGCGCAGCGCCCACTTGGCCTGCCACGTGCATTCCTGGGTCACCAGTCGGTCGTAGAGGGGCGCGTCGGCATCACCGGTCATCAGCGGGAGCAGGCTCCGGCCCTCCATCGTCGCCGGGATCTCGACCCCGCAGGCATCGAGCAGGGTGGGGGCGAGGTCCACATGCTGCACCAGGTGCGGCACCCGCCGGCCGCCCGCCAGGCGCGCCGGCCAGCGCGCGGCCAGCGGTACGTGAACGTTGCCCTCGTACAGCCCGTGATGATCGAAGAACACCCCGTGGTGGTACATGTTCTCGCCGTGGTCGGAGAAAACGATGACCAGGGTGTCGTCGGCGACGCCCGTGTCCGCCAGCGCGTCGAGCAACTCTCCCACCCCGTCGTCGGCGTAGCGGATCTCGCCGTCGTAGAGGGCGACGACGTACTCGGCGTCGCGCAGCGGCTGCGGCAGTTGGCCGAACCAGCAGTCGCCGCTCCACCACTCCCAGAAGAGCTGCTTGCGCATCGACGCCAGGGAGTCGCGCGCGGGGTCGGTGGGGTCGCCGTCATAGAACAGGTCGCGGTAGCGCCCCGGCGGCAGGTAGGGCGTGTGCGGATCCCAGTAGTGCACGAAGAGGAAGAACTGCTCCCGGGCGTGGGCGCGCAGCCAGGGGAGGGCGCGGGCGTTGATCTCCTCGCAAGTCACGGCGTGGCGGTGCGGGTGACGGCCGCTGGGGTCAATGTAGAACTCGTAGCCGCGCCCAAACCAGGGCCTCATCGAGCTCAGATTGTCCACCGCACAGGTCGTGTAGCCCGCCTGCAGCAGCAGCTCGGGCAGGAATGGCGCCTGCGGGGACAGCGATGCCCGGCCGCAGTGGGTGACGATGCCATGGGTGATCGAATGCTGGCCGGTGTAGGTCGTGGTGTAGGAGGGATGAGTAGGCACGGCGGGGGCATACAGCTTCTCGAAGAGAACGCCCTGGGAGGCGAAGGCATCCAGCGCGGGGCTCGTCTCGCGGTGATAACCGTAGCAGCCGAGATGATCGGCGCGCAGCGTGTCTATGGCGATGAGCAGCAGGTTCATACGGTGGTACCCCTGGTGCTGGCGGCGGTTCGCGGCCGCCGGCGCGGGCGCGAACACCGCTCGCTTGTCTAGCGCCGATTGAGCAGCGCCAGCGCGGCGGCGCGCGCATGGTCGTATACTTCCTTCAGCGGCGCGCCGGTCGCAC
>DATLAK010000003.1 GCA_035527535.1 Armatimonadota bacterium | reverse complement strand
TCCCCCGCGCCGGGGTCGGGGTCGACAACGTCGATGTCCCGGCGGCGACCCGCCGCGGCATCATCGTCGTCAACTCGCCCGAGGGCAACACGATCGCGGCGACTGAACACACGATTGCGCTGCTGCTGGCGCTGTCGCGGCGCATCCCCGCGGCCTATGACTCGATGCGCCGGGGCGAGTGGAAGCGCGGCAAGTTCGTCGGCGTCGAGCTCTACAACAAGACGCTGGGCCTATTCGGCCTGGGCAAGATCGGCTCCGAGGTCGCACGGCGCGCGCACGCCTTCGGGATGCGCATCCTCGCCCACGACCCTTACATTTCCGCGGAGCATGCCGAGCGCCTGGGGGTGGAGCTGGTGAGCCTGCCCGAGCTGCTCGCCAAATCCGATTACGTCAGCATCCACGCCCCGCTCACCAAGGACACCCGCGGCGCCATCGGAGCGGCCGAGCTCGCCCGTTCCAAGCCCGGCCTGCGCATCGTCAACACCGCGCGCGGCGGCATCGTCGAGGAACAGGCGCTGGCGAACGCCGTCAAGTCGGGCGTGGTCGCCGGTGCCGCGGTGGATGTCTTCGAGCAGGAGCCGCCCCGGGAGTCGCCGCTGGTAGGAGTCGAGGGCATCATCCTTACGCCCCATCTCGGCGCCTCGACCGAAGAGGCGCAGGTGCGGGTGGCGGTGGATGTCGCGGAACAGGTGGTGGAGGTGCTGCACGGCCGTCCCGCGCGCACCGCGGTCAACGTCACGCCCGTGCGCCCGGAGGCGTTGGCCGCGCTGCAGCCGTACATCACCCTGGCGGAGAAGCTGGGGCGCCTGCAAGCCCAGCTCGCCGACGGCCCCTTGACCGACCTCGAGATCACTTACAGCGGGGAGATCGCCGAGCTCGACGTCACTGCGGTCACGCCGTCGCTCCTGGTGGGCCTGCTGCAGCCGGCGCTGGAGGAGCCGGTGAACCTGGTCAACGCGCCGCTGCTGGCGGAGGCGCGCGGGCTGCGGGTCAAGGAGTCCAAGAGCACCACCGCCGAGGATTACGCCAGCCTTATCACCACCCGCGCCGTGTCGGACCGCGGCGAGCACCTCATCGCCGGCACCCTGTTCGGGCGCAATGAGCTGCGCATCGTTCGCCTCGATGATTATCGCGTGGACTTCGAGCCCCGCGGGTACATGCTCATCGCCGATCACCACGACCAGCCGGGGGTGATCGGCAAGGTCGGCACCATCCTCGGCAGCGAGGACATCAACATCGGCGGCATGCACGTCGGCCGCAAGACGGTGCGCGGCCGGGCGTTGATGATCCTGTCGGTGGACTGCCCCCTGCCGCCGGCGGTGCTCAAGAAGATCAGCCGCCTCGACAGCATGTACAAGTGCACGCTGGTGGAGCTGTAGGGGGGCGAGCCAAGCGGGCTGACGGTGAATGCCTGCCTCAGGCCGGGATCGGTGAACAACCTGTAGGGGCGCACGCCTGCCCTGAGCTTGTCGAATGGGGCGTGCGCTCCATCCGAGCCGAGGGCGGCTGGGCCACATGTGAATGCGCGCCGCAGCATTCTCACCAAGAACAGCCGTGCCCTGCTTCGGTGATGCTACTGCACGCACCGCATCACAATGTCGCCCTCGTCCCGACGCTTCGACCCTGGCGGCGCTGGCGGCGGCGGCGTCCCCTTGTCATCCTTCAGGTTCGGCCCCCAACTGTAGATGAGAAAGCCCGCCCCATCGCGCCGGTAAACGAACGGTTTCCCCGAGAAGGGATCGGTGGGAAGCGCGCGGCCCTCGGCGCGCGCCAACTCCTCCAGCGACGTGGGGTAGCCGCCATGGTCGGCCCGGTAGGCTTTGAGAAGCAGCGCGATCCGGGCCAGGCCGAGGTGAGCTATCGCCCGGTCTCGCGCTCTGTGACAATTGCTGAACGCGGGGATAAGCAGAGCCGTCACCAAACGCGGCGGCATCCTGGGGAGCGTCTCGACGCTGTCCTCAACCCGAGGATGAATAGTCACCACTTTTCGGTAGGGCAGCGAGCCCTCCCTGACAACGCGCGCCATCAACTGAAGATATGTCAGCTCATCGGTCGCCAGCCACCAGCCAGTGAAAGCGCTTGACCGTGGGCTGCTCCAATGGCGCCCACGCCCCTTCTCCCCGCTGGCGAATTCTGCCACCGCCCTGAGGGGATCGCGTGAGGGCCTGAAACTATCGAATATGGAAATGCCCATGACCCGATTGCCCTTCAATGCGGCGACGTAGGAGGGCACCAGATCCATGCTTGCGATGTCCCCGGCCACCAATCGGCACATGGAAGCCGCGGGTTGGGAGTCGTGCAGGATGTCAGCCAATGACTTGACCGCCATGCCGATAATGCTGTACTCCGTCAGAGGGCCCAAGAGATTGGGTTCCTCCGCGGCGCGGGCGAGGCGGCAGTTGGCCGCGCTTGCCGCCAGCGCATCGTCCACATGCCCTTCGCGGAGCAGCATGGCGCTCTCCACGCAGAGTAGCCTGGAGCACATGCGCAATTGTCCGAGCTGCGGCAAAGCGACACCGTTGCCCTTGCTCCAGTCGAGGCGGAAATCGCACCGCGGCATGGTGGACGCGCTATGAATCAGGCGCAGGGCGTCGGCGTTCCTCTGTAGGATGCCCCGCGCCCGCTCGGCTATTGCGGGGTCGGCCAGGCTGGACTTGCCCGACAGGCCCTGACGAAGGAGACCCTTGTCGTTGTCCGAGAGCTTGAGCGCCGCGAATGCTCGTTGATAGACGATGGCGGCGTTCTGCGCATCGGGGATGGGCGGCCTCGCAAGCTGGGTCAGCTTGACCGGCGCGCCGGTGGCCGCGATCTGGTTCATGGCGCGCGCGAGGTCGCGTTCGGCGCGCCGGGCCTTGACGGGGACATACACCGCTGCGGCGCCGATGAGCAGGAGCAGCACCGCCCCCACTCCCATCAGCGCCCACACGGCTATGCGCAGCTTCCGCGCCATGGCGCTTCCCCCTCCGCAAGTCGTCACGAGATCCCTCGCGGAGTTTACCCCCTCGTTTGGCTCGGGGCAGGCTCTGAGCGCAGCCGAAGGGCTCGGGATGACAGACGGCCGCTTTCCGGACCGGCTCTTAGCCGCGCGCTTCGTCCACACGACGCCACTTGCGTTCCAGCAGTGCGAGGGGCTGGTCGGGGCGGGCAGACTTGAACTGCCGACCTCACGGTCCCGAACCGTGCGCTCTACCAAGCTGAGCTACGCCCCGCTCGATCGGATTATAGCAGAAGCCTTTCCCGCCGGTCAATCACACGCGCGCTGGGCGCATGAGCGACGGGGGGTTGGTGCGAAGATCAATCCGGCAGGGGCGGCTGCCGCCAGGGAGGGTCAACTGGACGGCGTGAGCACCGCGCTCGACGGGTCGAGAACGCCCTGCGCCGCCACGCCGTTGGAAACCTCGAACGTCAGCGCCCAGGCGCCGTCCACCGGCGCCAGCTCGGCCCAGAACTCGTACCCGTGGACGTCGTTTGCCGAGCACACGCCGCTGACGCGCCAGACGCCGGCATGGCACGTCACGGAGTCCACCGAGGCGCTGGTCACTTCGTCGCCCGTTTCGGCGTCCCGGCACACGAACTGGCCCGCCTGCGGCCGCCCGTATTCGTCAAACGCCACCAGCAGGCCGAATTGCCTGCCGCCGTCCTCCAGGCTGCCCCACGCAGCGAGGGCTTCTCCCTCACCAGGCGAGACCACGACCAGCTCCGGACCGGCGCTCTCCGCCAGGAAGCGGGCGTCCCCCGGGAAGTTGACATAGACCTGGTACACGCCGGGCGCCACCGAAATCTCGGCGCCGGGCGCGGTGGCGGGACCCGCCTGCGTGGCCTGGGGCTCAGCGGCAACCCGCCACTGCAGGTCGAGCACGATGAAGCTCACGAGCGAACCGATCTGCGAGCTCTCGTCCTGACCTGAGAGATCGAAGGCAGACGTGGAGAGTCGCAGAGGCGAGCCGCGCGGCGCCAGCCTGCTGCCGCCATAGGATAGAATCAGCGGCTCCTGCACCACGGGCTCCGGCGGCGTCTCGCCCACCGTCACCACCAGGGCGCTGGAGCCATTGGCGCCGCAGTCATCGGTGACGACCAACGCCACCACGTAGTCGCCGGGCGCAGCGAACGCGTGGGTGGGATGGCGCTCGTTCGAGCCGGTTCCGTCGCCGAAGTTCCACGCCCACGCCACGATCGTTCCGTCGGGGTCACTGGAGGCGTCGGTGAACGACACCACATCGGCGGTGGTGGGGGTGGCGGGGAGGCAGCTGAACCCAGCCTGGGGCGGGTCATTGACGACCGTCAACGTCACCGTGCAGCCGTCACCGTCCGTCCCCCCGGAGCCCGCGATGACGTGAACCCCCACGCTGCTGCAATAGACGCCGGCGGGGGCCCCGACGGGCACGGCGATGGTGATGATGAAGGTGGCACCGGCCTTGGCGAAGGTTGCTTGCCCGGGCGCGGCGCTCACCCACGCGGCGGGGATCTCGGCGAAACCGCTGACGGGCGCGACCGTGGGCGCGAGCGCGGTGACATCCTTGTTCTTGGTCCCGACCCACAGCGATAAGGCGCTGGACTGGCCGCAGTGCAACTGGAGGGATTGCTGCGTCGGTGCGTAAACAAGCGGCGGCGCGGCATGCGCCGCTGCTACGCCGAGACAGGTGAAGGCGGCAGCGCCGAGAACGCTAACCAGCCGATGCCCCAGGTGCCTCATGCATACCCCCTGCCAACTGCTTTGCAGTGCCCATTGGAGCAGCCAGGCTGTCTCGGAGAGACCCTTGGCTTTGCGACCCCACCTCGCGGCGGGTGTGCCCTTTATTCCAACTACACGGCCAATCTGAGCGTCACATACTTATTCCATGTTGCGGTGGGGGAACTGAGATGGCCGGGCGCTTGCCGTGTGGCTCCGGCGGGACACTGCGGGCGGCGCTGCCATCGCTCACCGCGCGCTGCGCGCAGCCGGACCGGCGACAAGGACGATGGAGGCGGGTGCGGCCAGCACCTCCCGGCCGGCCGGCGACAGGCCGTGCATGCGCGCGAACGCTCGCACCGCCATGTAGCCCAAGTGGCAGCCGAAACGGGGAGGATAATCCCGCCACCTCCGACCGCCGGAAACGATGCCGGCGAAGGCGTCGGAATACGGCGCGTCGAGGTGGGGACGCAGCGCCGCCCACAGCTCCGGCTTCAACTCCGCGATCTCGTGCAAGCGCCGGGGCGTCATGCGCAGGTGCCGGGTCAGCGGTTGCTCCGGGTATGCGACCTGCGCGAACGCGACCGCGATGCCCTCGGCGACCAGGCGGTCGGCCAGGGTCGCCGGCTCGGGGGCAAGCAGGCGGCGCGCGTAGTGGCCGTACTCGTGCGCGACCAGCAGTGGCAGCAGCGAGAACTCGGCGAAGCGCTCCAGGCCCACGCCGATGTGCCACTGTCCCGCCACCTCGAACAGGAATGCATCGGGGCTGAAACGGCCGATCAGCAGGTCAACTTGCGGCTCGGGCAGGCCTATCAGCGGCGCGCAGCGGGCGACGGCCTCGGCGGCCAGCGCCTCGGCCGTGGGGACATCCTCTCCGGTGGGTGTCCCCACATCTCTCTGCAAGGTATGTTGCAGCGAGGCGTAGTCGCCGGGTCGGAGGTCGGCGATGACCTGCCGCAGACGCTCCTCCTCGATGCCCCACACCTGCCGCCAGTAGGCCAGCACCTTCGCGCGCTGCGGGCCCAGGTAGTGCCGCTGGTAGGCGCTCCAGGGGTCGGCGCCCTGCGCGATGGCGTCCAGCGCCTTGAGGAAGCCGCGATAGGCGGGGTTGACGGGCATGGGCTGCCGGGCGGCGGCACGGCATGGCGTGCCGCTACGTCTTCACCTCGTTGTGCGGCGGCTCCTCGACGGCGTGGTCCTCCATGCGCGCCGCGACCTCGGCGGGGAGCCGCGCCACCAGCAGCACGCCGTCTTCGCGGTGGTCGGCCCTTTCCACTTCGCCGTGGTCGTAGGCGAGGGCCAGCAGGTCGCCGCGATCGTACGGCAGCAGCGCCTCGACCTCGACCATCTGCCGGCGGGCGAGAGCCGCGACGGCGGCGCGCAGGTCGTCCAGCCCCTCGCCGGTGCGCGCGGAGATGATGACGGCGGGATCGTAGCGCCGCGCCATGCTCTCCAGGGCCTCGCGGTCCTGCACCAGGTCGGCCTTGTTGAAGACCATGATGCGCTCGGCGTCAGCCACGCCCAGCTCGCCGAGCGCCTTGAGCACCGCGGCGTGCTGCTCGACCATGCCGGGGCTGGAGGCGTCCACGACGTGCAGCAGAAAATGCGCCTCCACCACCTCCTCCAGGCTGGCGTGGAAGGCGGCGATGAGCTGGTGGGGCAGGTTGCGAATGAAGCCCACGGTGTCGGTGAGGAGCACGGTCATGCCGTCAGCCTCGACCCGGCGCACGGTGGGATCGAGGGTGGCGAAGAGACGGTCGTCGGCGTAGATGTCGGCGCCGCTGAGGGCGTTGAGCAGGGTGGACTTGCCGACGTTGGTGTAGCCGACGATGGCGCCCAGCGGCAGCAGGGACTGGGAGCGCGAGCGGCGCTGCAGGCGGCGGTGGTCGCCGATGCGGCGCACCTGCTTGCGCAGGGCGGTGAGGCGGCGACGGATGCGGCGACGATCCATCTCCAGCTTGGTCTCGCCCGGGCCGCGGGCGCCGATGCCGCCGGTGGCGCCGCTGGTGCCCACGCCGCCGCCGAGGCGCGAGAGCATGACCCCGCGCCCGGTCAGGCGCGGCAGCAGGTAGGTGTACTGCGCGAGCTCGACCTGGAGCTTGCCCTCGTTGGAACGCGCGCGGCGGGCGAAGATGTCGAGGATGACGGCGGTGCGGTCGAGCACCGGCACGCGGACGATGCGCTCGAGGTTGCGCTGCTGCACCGGGGTGAGATCGCCGTCTACCACCACCAGGTCGGCGCGCTCGGCAGCCGCCGCCTCGCGCACCTCCTGCGCTTTGCCCTTGCCGATGAAGGTCGCGGGGTTGGGGGTGTCCCGGCGCTGGACCACCTCGCCAACGCTCTCCCCGCCGGCCGATTCGACCAGCAGCACCAGCTCCTCCAGCGATTGCTCCCCCTCACTGTGCGGCCGCTCCAACGCCGCCAGGATCGCGCGCTGGGGGCCGGGGCGTACGCCGTCTGGAGTCGTCCGTCTCAAATCCGTTCACCCGGCGCAAGCGGCTAGGACGCCGGCGCCCGCGTCCCCCATTTCAGTTCCAGCTTGCGCTCGATGCGCGCCAGCATTTCGCCGATGCGCTCCTGCGGATCCTGCCCCTGCACCGTCAGCGCCATGCGGATGAAGCCCTCGCCCTGCTCGCCATACGCACGGCCCGGCGTCACCAGCACCTGCGTCTCGTTGAGCAGCAGTTCGGCGAACTTGGCGGCGGTATAGCCCTCGGGCGTCGGCGTCCACACGTAGAAGGATGCCTTCGGCTTCTCGACCGGCCAGCCGAGCGCCTGCAGCCCTTCCACCAGCATGTCGCGCCGGCGCTGGTAGATGGCCAGCATCTCGGCCACGCACTCCTGGGGGCCGGTGAGCGCCGCCACCGCCGCCTCCTGGATCGCCAGGAACGCACCGGAATCGAGGTTGGACTTGAGCTTGCCGAGGGCGATCAGCGCCTGCGGCTTGCCGACCGCGTAGCCGATGCGCCAGCCGGTCATGTTGTAGGTCTTGGACAGCGAGTGAAACTCGACCGCGACGTCCTTGGCGCCGGGCACCTGCAGCAAGCTGTGGGTGCGGTAGCCGTCGAAGGCGATCTCGGAGTAGGCCATATCGAGGCACACGAGCAGATCGTGCTTGCGCGCGAAATCCACCACCCGCTGGTAGAAGTCGCACTCCGCCACCGCCGCCGTCGGCATGTTGGGATAGCACAGCATCATGATCTTCGCGCGCGCGGCGACCTTGGCCGGAATCGCCTCCAGGTCCGGCAGATAGCCGTTCTCCTTGAGCAGCGGCATCATGTGCGGCTTGCCTCCCGCGAAGCCGGTGTTGACCTTGTACACCGGGTAGGCGGGGTCGGGGATGAGCGCGAGATCGCCGGGATTGAGCACCGACCACAGCATGTGCGCCAGCCCCTCTTTGGAGCCGATCAGGCGCAAGACCTCCGCCTTCGGATCGAGCTCGACCGCGAAACGCCCCTCGTACCAGCGCGCCACCGCCTCGCGGAAGGCGGGCAGGCCGGCGCCGGTTTCATCGTATTGGTGGGTGCGCGGGTCGCGGGCGGCGCGACACAGGGCCTCGACGATGTGGGGCGGCGTCGGGCGGTCGGGGTCGCCGATGCCGAGGTCCACCAGGTCGGCGCCCTTGGCCACCATCTCGCGCTTGATGCGCGCCAGCTCGGCGAAGGGATAGGGCGGGGTCATCAGCACTCGATCGGCGATTTGCAAGGTCGTCCTTCCTTTCTATCTTGCTTGTGAACCACAGAGAGCACGGAGAACACAGAGAACGATCCGGTTCATTCTGTGGGAGCAGGGCCGTTGACGAACCGGCGGATGCCCTTCGCGAGAACCGGAACGTTGAAGTTGATGAGCAACCCCACGTGCAAGCCGGCAAGCTTGAGATAGGTCAACACCTGCGCCTCGTGAATAGGCACAATGCTCTCCACGGCCTTCAGTTCCACCAACACCTGATCGGCTACGATCATGTCTGCTCGAAAGCCGGCGTCGAACTTACGACCCTTGTACGTGACTGGAATGGCCTTCTGCCGCTCGAACGGAATCTGCCGTAGGGCCAGCTCGCGGGCCAAACACTCTTCGTACGCGCTTTCGAGCAGTCCGGGGCCGAGCTCTCGATGCACCTCGATAGCAGCGCCAATTACTTGCTCTGTGATTTCGTTGATGTGCATTCTGGTTGGCTGCCCGCATGGCCGGACTGGGCATCGGACGCCCTTGAGTTGCCGGCGAGCCTGAGAACGCGGGGCCGCACCTGGTAAGCCCAGTTCCAACCCATGTCGATGAGGAAGACCTTGTTGAACGGCTCCGCACTCACGTCCAGCCGCTTCAAGGTTTCGCGCATGTCTCCGCCAACATCGGGACGTGAACCGTCGTGAACGTCCTCTACCTCTGCCCCCAACACGACAAGCAGCCAAAGCTCCTTCAAGCCGCTTATATGATAGTCCTTGCGCGCCTTGCCCTCGATCGCGCCCCTCACTGCTGGCAGGGAAATGCCCGCCCACCCGGCTGTCAGATCCGCACACCGCCATAGGGAGATAGACCCGCTCGAGAGTCGGAGTGTTTGCACGAATTGATTCATTGCCGGATACCCGGTGCCGAACGGATTCCTGAGGACCAACTGGTCGCCCCTCTCCAGGTTCTGTGCGGCCGCGAATTTAGCCAACTCCTTCGCCAGGTCAGCACACTTCGTCTTCGGCGGAGACTTTCCAGCGACAAGAGAAACCCCACCGTAGATGCGCTGAAGTTCAGACCTGGCCTTCGCAATGGCACGAAGGCTCCTCTCCACCCGCCGCCATGCGTTCAGCCGCCGACGATCACCCGTCAACTCTGTCACCTCGACGCCGATCTTCGCCACGGTGCCGCCTTGGTCAAGCTCAATCCACCAGTCGGGGTGAGGGGGATCCTTGGGCGTGAGATTCCGCACCGGTGTTTCCAGTCGGCTGCAGAAAGCCTGAAGGTGTCGAAGCTCCCGCTGCTTCTGGGGCGTGAGCGACGAGTCTGATCCCAACTGTGCAGCCGTCTCTTCCGTCTCTGTGCCCTCTGTGTGCTCTGTGGTTAATCCCCTCCCGGCCACTCGCCGGCGAAGACCTCCTCCGCGGGGCCGGTGATGAAGACGTGATCGTCCGGGTTCCACGACACCCTGAGGTCGCCCCCGCGCAGGTGGATGACCGCCTTGCGCCCGCTGCGCCCGGTCAGGTGCGCCGCCACCAGGGCCGCGGCGGCGCCGGTGCCACAGGCCAGGGTCTCCCCCGCCCCGCGCTCCCATACCCGCATGCGCAGCTCCGCGGGGCCGACGACCTGGACGAACTCGACGTTGGTGCGCCGCGGGAAGAGGTCGTGGCGCTCGATCGCCGGGCCCAAGCGCTCCACCGGGAACTTGTCCACGTCCTCCACGAAGATGACGCAGTGGGGATTGCCCATGGAGACGCAGGTGGCCTCGAAGCGCTCGCCGAGCACGCGCAGGCGCTCGCGCAGGGGGCGGCCGCCCTTGCCTTTCATCGGGATTTCCTTGCGCTCCAGGCGGGGGACGCCCATATCCACGGTTACCGCGGTGACCTTGCCCGCGCGCAGTTGCAGCCGGGGGCGGATAATCCCCGCCAGGGTTTCGATTTCCAGCTCGCGCCGGTCGGTCAGCTTGTGGTCATAGACATAGCGGGCGAAGATGCGCATGCCGTTGCCGCACATCTCGGCCTCGCTGCCATCGGGGTTGAAAATCCGCATGCGGAAATGCGCGGCCTTCGACGGCAGCACCAGGATGATGCCGTCGGAGCCGATGCCGAAATGGCGGCCCGACATCTCGCGCGCCAGCCGCGGCAGGCTCTGCTCGGGTATCTCCAGGGCCCGGCTGACGCCGTCAATGACGACGTAATCATTGCCCAGTCCGTGCATCTTGGTGAAGCGCATCGCTTGTCCTTCGTTGACTGTCATTCCGAACGCAACGGCCCCTCGCTCGCTCGGGGCCGTGTCGTGAGGGATCCCCTACCAGGGATGATCAAGGCCGTCGCCTGCGTCCTCCAGCAAACCCGGCAGGGGATCCTTCGCTTCCCCGCAGGCGGCGGGCAGGTCTCAGGATGACAGCGTCGGCAATCCCGGGGGACTAAAGGAGTCGCAGATAATCTTGGCAACAGCGATGTTTCCGCCCGCGGCATCAACCGCGATCCACCGCAAGTCCGGCTCCGCGCGAAACCAGGTCAACTGCCGGCGCGCGTAATGGCGCGTATCGCGCTTGATGAGGCGCACCGCCGCCTCCAGGGTCGCCTCCCCTCGCAGGTGCTGCGCCAACTGACGATAGCCCAGACCCTTCATGGAGGTCATGTCCTGGGAGTACCCGCGGTCAGCGAGCCGGCGCACCTCCTCCAGCAGGCCGCGCGCCATCATCGCCTCCACGCGCGCGTCTATGCGCCGGTAAAGCTCGCCGCGCGGCAGGTTGAGCCCAAACGCCAGCACATTATACTTAGCCGGCGGCGCCTGGTCAAGGCGATGATGGCTGGAGATAGGACGTCCGGTTAGCACATAGACCTCCAGCGCGCGCACCACCCGGCGCACGTTGTGGGGGTGGATGCGCGCCGCCGCGACGGGATCCACCTGGCGCAGGCGGTCGTGCAGCGCTTGCGCCCCATGCCGCTGCGCCTCGTCCTCCAGGCGCGCGCGCAGGTCCCAGTCCGCCGCCGCGATGGGTAGGTCGAGGCCGTAGAGCACGGCGCGGATATACAGCCCGGTGCCGCCGCACAGCACCGGCAGCTTCCCCCGCGCGTGGATGTCCGTAATCGCCGCGCCCGCGTCCGCCTGGTAGCGCGCCACCGAGTATTCCTCGTCCGGCTCCACCAGGTCCAGGCAGTGATGGGGGATACCGCGACGCTCCTCGGGGGTCGGCTTGCTCGTGCCGATGTCCAGGTGGCGGTAGACCTGCATGGAATCGGCGGAGACGAGCTCGCCCCCCAGCGCCAGGCAGCACTCCACCGCGACCGCGGTCTTGCCCGCCGCGGTCGGGCCGACGATGACGAGGAGGGGCGCTTCAGACCTCGCGCAAGAACGATTGTTCACCGGCACGCAACTCTCAGGGAGCTTGATGAACGGCACACGGAATCAATTCGAGAACGGGTTCGCTCCAGACGTGTTCAGTTCGGCCCGAGCTTCCGTGATGCTCTCGCGCACCCTGACGTCGCTGTCGCGCAGCGCCTTCTCATAGTAGGGCCGGGAGACACCTC
>DATLAK010000002.1 GCA_035527535.1 Armatimonadota bacterium | reverse complement strand
TGTTTCGAGGGATTCCTTGGGCGCGCGATGTCAATCGCGCGAAGCCGCCCGTAGGGGCAAGGCATGCCTTGCCCCTACCTGTGTCGCGCCCGGTGCGACCCCGAAGAACACCCATCAATTCATCGTTGACGCAACACCAGGGCTTTGCCCGCCACGGCGGCCTTTAGGCCTAGCCGCCGAAGGTCCTAGCCAGGCGGCGGTCGCGGCGCGACCTAGCCACTCAGGGCAAGCTCTGGCAGGGAGAGGAGTGCCTCCTCCGAGATGCCAGTTTTTCGCGGTCATACCACCCTGAGGGGTGTGAACTTTCTTTGTCGGTAGGGTAGATCACGCAGAGGTGAGGCCGTCAAACGGTGGATGTGCCACAGGCGCTCTCGCCCGTGAATAGGCGCCGCCGACGCGGCGCCCCCACACCCGAGGGCGGGTGTGCCACATGGGCTTGCGCATACCAACGCTCCGGGTTCACACCTACCCTGAGGGCGAGCTTGACGTGGTACAGGCGTCGTGGTACATTATGCGCTCGCCCGGCGGCGTGTGAGTTTCTCTGCCGCCGCCCAGGCGCGTGTCCGTTCGCGCCTGGCTCCATGCTGTCGAGACCAGGCCGCGTCGCACACGCGGGCCGCAGGTCGGGCGCGCCCCGCCTTGCGTGCACTGAGGCACCACCGGCAACCGCACAAGGAGGCGTCGCCATGAAAGTCATCATCGTTCCCACCAAGGAGGAGATGGGCCGGCGGGCGGCCGCGCTCATCGCCGAGCAGATGCGCGCGCGGCCGCACTTCGTGCTCGGCCTGGCCACCGGCAGCAGCCCGATTCCCCTGTACCAGGAACTCATCCGCCTCAACCAGGCGGGAGAGAGCGACTTCTCCGGCGTCATCACCTTCAACCTCGACGAGTATGTCGGCCTGCCGCCGACCCACGAGCAGAGCTACCGCCGCTTCATGAATGAGAACCTGTTCGACCACGTCAACATCAGCCCGGCCTTCACCCACGTGCCCGACGGCCTGGCGCCCGACCTCGAGGCCCACTGCGCCGCCTACGAGCAGATGATGGACGATATCGGCGGCGTCAAGTGCCAGGTGCTGGGCATCGGCAGCAACGGCCACATCGGCTTCAACGAGCCGGGCTCGTCGCTCGCCTCGCGCACCCGCGTGGTCAACCTCACCCAGACCACGATCAAGGACAACGCGCGCTTCTTCGAGCGCCTCGAGGATGTGCCCAAGCAGGCCATCTCCATGGGCATCGGCACCATCCTCGAGGCCGAGCGCATCATCATGCTCACCTACGGCGACAACAAGGCCGACGCCGTCGCCAAGTCGCTCGAGGGCCCCGTCACCGCCGCGGTGCCGGCCAGCGCCCTCCAGCTGCACGACAACGTCACCTGGATCACCGTCGCCGACGCCGCCGCCAAGCTGCAACTGGAGTGGACGAAGTAAGCTGCGACCATGGAGCTGCTCGATCGTATCGTCAAACAGGCCCAGGCCGACCCGCGGACGATCATCTTCCCCGAGGGCGAGGATGAGCGCATCCGCGAGGCGGCGCGCCGCGTCGCCGCCGCCGGCATCGCCCGCCCGATAGTGCTGGTGAAGAGCGCCGAGGGCGCGCCGAGCGACATCCCATGCATCCAGCCGACTGCATCCCCCGAGCTCGACGGCTACGCGGCGCGCTACGCCCGGCGGCAGACGCTGGCCGCGAGCGCGGCGCGGCGCATGCTGCGCCGCCCGCTATATTTCGGGGCGGCGATGGTCGAGGCCGGGGAGGCGGACGGCATGGTGGCGGGCGTCAGCCATACCACCGCCGCGCTGCTCACGGCGGCGGGGCTGGTGATCGGCGCCCAGAGCTGGTGTCGCTGTACCTCCAGCTTCTTCCTGATGGCGCTGCGCGAGCCGCTGGACGACCGCGAGGCGCTGATCTACGCCGACTGCGCGGTCAGCATTGACCCCGATCCCGGGCAGCTGGCCACCATCGGCGTCAGCTCGGCGGCGAGCGCGCGGATGCTCTTGCGGGTGGAGCCGCGGGTTGCCTTCCTTTCTTTCTCCACCCGGGACAGCGCGCAGCATGCGCGCGTGGATAAAGTGCGCCAGGCGGTGGAGCTGGCGCGGGAGATGGATCCCAATACCATCTACGACGGCGACCTGCAGGCGGACGCGGCGCTGGTGCCGCAGGTGGCGGCGTCCAAGGCCCCCGACAGCCCGGTGGCGGGCCGGGCGAACGTCCTCATCTTCCCCGATCTCGACAGCGGCAACATCGCCTACAAGCTGACCGAGCGCCTGGCGGGAGCACGGGCGATCGGGCCCATCCTCCAGGGCTACGCGCTGCCGGTGAATGATCTGTCGCGCGGGGCGAGAATCAAGGACATCGTGGCGGTGACCGCCATCACCGTGGTGCAGGCGCAGGCGGCGCCGGGACGGTGCCCCCGTGGACGGCCCCGGGGCGACACCGGGGGCGCCCCATGAGCTTCGTGCTGGTCATCAACTGCGGCAGTTCGTCGGTCAAGTACCGCTTGTTCGACATGGAGGACGAAAGCGCCCTCGCGCGCGGCCTCATCGAGCGCATCGGCGAGGAGACCTCCTACATCTCGCAGCGCACCGCGGGCCGCGAGCAGGGTTGGGCCGAGCGCGTCGCCGACTACGATGAGGCCTTCGGCCACATCATCCACCACTTGGTGGAGACGCCGCACGCGCCGCTGCATGGGCGCGCGCAGTTGGCGGCGGTGGGGCATCGCGTGGTGCACGGCGGCGAGGCCTTCATCGCCTCGACGGTGATTGACGACGAGGTGATGCGTGCCATCCGCGACACCATCCCGCTCGCGCCCCTGCACAACCCCGCCAACCTCGCCGGCATCGAGATCGCCCGCCGGCGCTTCCCCGACCAGCCCCACATCGCGGTGTTCGATACCGCTTTCCATCACGCCATGCCGCGCCAGGCCTATCTCTACGCCATCCCCTACGAGCTCTACCAGGAGCACGGCATCCGCCGCTACGGGTTCCACGGCACCTCCCACCGCTACGCGGCGGCACGGGCGGCGCAGATGCTGGGCCGCGACCCCGCCGACCTGCGGCTCATCACCTGCCACCTCGGCAACGGCTGCAGCCTCGCCGCCATCGCCGGCGGCACGTCGGTGGACACCAGCATGGGCATGACTCCGCTCGAGGGGGTGCCGATGGGCACGCGCTCGGGTGACCTCGACCCGGGGCTGTTCTTCTACCTGGGGGGGCACCTGAATCTGGGCATGGCCGAGATTGATGACCTGCTCAATAAGCGCAGCGGCCTGCTGGGGCTGTCCGGCATCAGCAACGACCTGCGCCCCATCGAGCAGGCCGCGGCCGCGGGCGACGAGCGCGCGAGGGCGTGCCTGGAGGTCTTCGCCTACCGCGTGAAGAAGTATATCGGGGCCTACTTGGCGGTGCTGGGCGGGGCCGACGCGGTGGTCTTCACCGGCGGCATCGGCGAGCGCTCGCCCGAGATCCGCGCCCGCGTCTGCGCCGGGCTGGCGAGCCTGGGCCTGGGGCTGGAGACGGCGCGCAATCAGGCGTGCGCGGGCGAGGCGGCGCTCATCAGCGCGCCGACCAGCGCCATCGCCGTGCTCGTGATTCCATCGAATGAGGAGCTGCTCATCGCCCGCGACGCCCTGCAGGCGGTGTCCGCCGGCGGCGGGATGGCGGGCGAGCGATAGCGGAGGTGTGAATGAGGATCTGCATATTCGAGGACGCCAAGGTCGAGGACCTGGCGCCTATGAACCTGGTGCGGCCGACCTTTGAGCTGCGCTGCGGGGCAGTCAGCTTGCGCGAGCGCATCCTGCGGGGATACGCACATGCGGGCGCGACTTCCTGTAGAAGTCGCGAAACTGGCCCCGCGTGGCCTATAGGGCCGCGCGCCCACTGCTATTTCGCGCGCGACCACCTCGCGCCCGTGTATCGGCGCGTCGCGGGGGCGCCGGTCAACGACCCGGCGGCGCTGCGCGGCGACGACTTGCTGCTGGTGAACGGGCGCATGTTGGCGCTCGGCGACTGGCCGGCGGCTGCGGGCGACGACGAGATCGGTATGTCCGGCGATGACGTCGCGTACGCGCGCCTGAGCGCCGCCACTGCGGAGGCGCTCGACGCACCGGACGCGGTGACGTTGCTGGCGCGCGCGCGGCAGAAGGTCAAGACCGTGCCCGCGCCGCAGACGCTCATCCGCTATCCCTGGGACCTCATCGAGCACAACGGCAAGTGCATCGAGGCTGATTTCGAGGCCCTGCCGCAGAAAGGCGTGCGCGGGGAAATGGCCGAGATGTCGGTGATCTACGGCCCCGCTGATCGCGTCTATGTCGCCCCCGGGGCGCAGGTGCACCCGCTGGTGGTGCTCGACACCCACGGCGGCCCGATCATCATCGAGGCGGGGGCGAAGGTCTTCCCCCACACGCGCATCGAGGGCCCCAGCTGCATCGGCCCCGACACCCACATCGTCGGCGGCAAGATCCGCGAGGGCTGCGCCATCGGCCCCATGTGCCGCGTCGGCGGCGAGGTCGAGGAGAGCATCATCCACGGTTACTCCAACAAGTATCACGACGGCTTCCTGGGGCACGCCTATGTCGGCGAGGGGGTCAACCTGGGGGCGCTCACCACCAACAGCGACCTCAAGAACGACTACGGCAACGTCGAGCTCTACCTCCGCGGCGAGCTGGTGGACTCCGGCTCGATCAAGGTCGGCTGCTTCATCGGCGACCACACCAAGACCAGCATCGGCACCCTGTTCAATACCGGCACCATCGTCGGCGTCGGCTGCCTCATCCTCGGCGGCTCCGAGATCCTGCCCAAGTACATCCCCTCCTTCGCCTGGTACTACAACGGCCACGTCGCCAAGGGCGGGGGGTTCGACGCCTTCATTGCCACCGCGCGCACCGCCATGGGGCGCCGCGGGGTCGAGCTGACCGCCGACGACATCGAGCTCTTGCGCACTGTGCGCGAGATGACCAAGACGGAGAGAAACGAAGCCATACGCAAGGCGCGCAGATAGCGGTTCGCGTCCCGCGCCCGCGATGCCGGCGACGCGAGCGCGCAGCCCGTATTCAAAGAGGGAGTTGCCATGTCCGACGATGCAATCGCCGATCGCGTCCGCCAGGTGGTGGCGAAGCAGCTCAAGGCCGATCCCGCCAAGGTCACCGATGACGCCTATTTCGTGGCGACCCTGGGCGCGGATTCGCTGCAGAGCATGGAGCTCATCGCCGCCTTCGAGGACGAGTTCGACATCGAGATGGACGAGGACGAGGCGGTCAAGGTCAAGACCGTCGGCGGCGCCATCGAGTTCATCGCGCGGGTGGTCGCGGAGCAGCAGCGGTAGGGCCAGGCATGCCTTGCCCGCAACCGCGCCGGCCGCAACGGGCGCTCGAGACAGTTGTCATCCATGACGATGGCCGCCCCGCCGTGGCTGACGCCGTCTCCCGCCGGGTGAAGCAGGCCCCTGGTCTTGATCGAACAGCGGGGTAACAGCGAAATGAAACGGGCGATCCGACTGGGGATAGTCGGCTGTGCGGAGGGAGGCCACGGCAGAATCTGGGCGGACCTGCTGTCCCGGCCGGAAGGCGCGAAGTTCGGCATGACCCCAGCGAACGTCTGGGACGCGGACCCGCAGGCGGCCGCGGCGACGGCGGCGGCCGTGGGGGCGACGCGCGTCAGCGAACCCTGGGAAGCGGGAGAGCAGGTCGAGGGCATCCTCATCACCGAGCTCTTCCCTGAGCGCTACCTCGAACTCGGCCGCCCGTTCCTGGAGGCGGGCAAGCGCGTCTTCTTCAATCGGCCCTTCGCCGGCAGCATGGAGCAGGCCACCGAAATCGTCCGCCTGGCGCGCCGGTACCATGCGAAGATCTACTCCGCCTCCGCTCTCTTTCACACCGCCGCGGCCAGGCGGGCGCAGCGGCAGCTCGCCGACATCGGCCCCCTCGCGGTGTTCACCGTGACCGGGCCCACTGACCATCTTGTCTTCTACCTCCCCCACGCGATCGCGTGCCTGACGAGCGTCCTGGGAACCGGCATCAGCAGGGTGCAAGCGGTCAGCCTCGACCGGACGCCCGAACACCCGCACCTCGCCAGCGCCCCGGTCGTGGTCTATGTCGAGTACGGCGCCGACGCGCCGGTGGGCCCCGCCCGCGGTGTGATGCAGATGATCGGCCCCGGCGCAAGCTGGTATGGATTCCGGCTGAAGATGTTTGGGGCCGAGCGCGAGGGAAAGGAGATCCGCTTCGAAGTCTCCTACGACTCGCTGCTGAGGCACATGGCCCGCTTCTTCCGCACCGGCGTCGAGCCGGTGCCCCACCAGGTGCTGCTGGAGAAAACCGCGGTCTTCTACGCCGCCCTGCGATCGGCCGAGCAAGGCGGCCGCCCGGTGGAGGTATCGGAGATGATCGCCGCCAGCGGCAGGATGGCCGACGCTCCTGCATTGCCGAAAGGGATTGGCGCATGACCGCCCGCCACCGCGCGGGCATCACGAGTAGAGGAGCGCTGCATGCGAGGAATCCTGCCTCTGGGGCGGGCAAGGCATGTGACTAGGCCCGCAGGGCCGCCACGGTGGTCCTGGCACCTAGCCGCCTTGTCCCTGTCGCTGTCCATCCTGCTGCCGGCGACCGGCGCCGGCGCGCCCGTCGCCGATGCGCATGAGTTCATGCCCACCTCCCAGATCCGCCCGGGCATGACCGCCGTCGCCAAGACGGTCTTTCACGGCACCGCCATCGAGGACTTCCACCTCGAGATCCTGGGCGTGCTGCCCAAGGTGCGCGGCGGTGGCGACGTCATCCTCGCCCGCGTCACCGACGGCGTCCTCGTCGAGCGCCAGTCCGGCATCCTCCAGGGCATGAGCGGCAGCCCGGTTTACATCGGCGGCCGCCTCATCGGCGCCATCGCCTTCTCCTGGGGCTTCTCCAAGGAGCCGATCGCCGGCATCACCCCCATCGCCGACATGCTCAAGGCGCTGGCGGCCGAGACGCAGCGCCCCGCCGACGAGCCGCGCGCGCCGGAAACGCAAGTGGCCGCGCCGCCGGTGATCGGCGGGCGCGCGATGGAGCGCGTGCACATCCTCGATTCCCCCGCACCCCCCGTGGGTGATGCGGCTGAGCCCGCGGGCACGCTCACCCTGCGCCCCCTGGGCGCCCTGCTCTTCGCCTCCGGCATGTCGCCGCGCGCGATGGAGCGCCTGGGCGAGCTGCTGCGCCCCTTCGGCGCAACGGTGATGCAGGGCGTGGGCGGCAGCGCCGATTTCCCCGGCGGCGACCTGCGGCCCGGCGCCGCCGTCGGCGTCCAGCTCGTGCGCGGCGACTTCGATGTCACCGGCATCGGCACCGTCACCTACGTCGAGGGCAACCAGGTGCTCGCCTTCGGCCATCCCATGCTGGCCATGGGCGACGTTGACTTCACCCTCACCACCGCCTACATCAACGCCATCGTCCCCAGCTACCTGGCGGGGATGAAGATGGGCGCCGCCGGCCGCCCGGTGGGGCGCCTCGCGCAGGACGGCATGTGGGCGGTCGCGGGCATCATCGGCGAGCCCGCCCGCACTATCCCCGTCGCCGTCACCGTCAGCGACCCCGGCCGCGACCTCGAGCAGACCTTCAACGCCGAGATCGCTCCCCACCGCGAGCTCGCGCCCTGGTTGGCGGCGACCGTCGTCATGAGCGCGATTGACCGCGCCTGGGAGCACGTCAGCGAGGGCACCGCCCGGGTCCGCGTCGAGATCGAAGGCGAGAACCAGACCATCCGCCGCACCGATACCTGCTTCAGCTCGGGAGACGCGGCGGTGGTGCCCCTGATGGATATCCTGCCCGCCATGAGCACGTTCATGGACAACGAGTTCGGGGCGGTGCGGGTCAAGGCGGTGCGGGTGGCGGTTCGCCTCACCGAGCAGCACCAGACCGCCCGCGTGGAAGACCTGAGCGCCCAGCCCGGCAAGATCAAGGCGGGTGACACCCTCGACCTGCGGGTGCGGCTGAGGCCCTTCAAGGGCGACCCCGTTGACAAGCATCTGCAGCTCCGGCTGCCGCCGGACCTGCCCGACGGACCGCTCCGCGTCGGGGTGGCGGGCGGCAACGAAATAGATCAACTGCGGCCGATGCTCGGTCTCGCGCGACGGCGCGCCTTCAACCTCGAGCAATTGATTGACATCTACCAGACCGCCGAGCGCGGGGATGAGCTGGTGGCGCTGGTGGCGCTGCCGACGGCAGGGGTGGCGGTGGAAGGGGAGCGGGTGCCGGCCCTCCCCAGCCACATCGCCGAGTTGCTGCTCAACGCGCGCTCCGGCACGGTTTCTCCCCAGGGCGACTACCTGCAGGCGTCGCTGCCCTGCGAGTGGGTGCTGGAGGGACGCCAGGTCATATCGGTGGAGATCGAGGGCAAGCCCGGCGCCGCCAAGCGGGGCGGCCCCAGGAGCCGCCCCGGTCCTCCCGAAAAGCAGCCGCCGCGAGAGGAGCAGCCGGAGCCCGAGGAGGATCAACGCGAAGAGCTGGCATCATCCGCGGTCTCCGTCTCGCCGCCCGCCGCCTCCTCCCCGGCGCCGGGGGCTCCCAATCGCGCAGTTGCCGCCAACGCCGCCGAAGAGAAGGCGGACGAGGAGACCGCCAACGGGAAGCCGGAGAAGGAGGAGACCAAGCAAGCACAGCCGGTCGGCCGCGCGCCGTCGCTATGGACGCACAGCAAGCGCGCGGACTTCCTGGGCGGCGAGTTCGACGGCATCGCTTGTGACGACGACGGCGCCCTGACCCTGGCTCCCGGGCCGCGGGTCGTGGCGCAGTTCGACGAGCCGGTGCTGACGGCGGTGCTCGCCCATGATGGGGCGATCTATGTCGCCACCGCCCCCGGCGGCCGCGTGCGCAAGCTGTCCGGCGACGGCGAGGTGATGCAGACGTGGGACACCGGCGCCGCCATCATCACTTCTCTGGCCGCCGACCCGCAGGGCGCCATCCTGGCGGGGGCCGCGCCGGGCGGGCGCGTCGTGGCCCTGGGCGATGACGGGCGGGTGCGCGAGCACTTCGCGACTGGCGAGGCGACGGTGTGGTCGCTGGTCAGCGCGCCCGACGGGGCGGTCTACGCGGGCACGGGTCCCCACGGCAAGGTCTTTGTCATCACTGCGACGGGGGAGAGCGGCCCGGGCGCGGGCCCGGGGCGGCTGCTGACCCAGCTGCCCGCGACCAATGTCTATGCCCTGGCGGTGACCGGCGATCTGCTCTACGCGGGCACCGGCAACGCCGGCGTCCTCTACGCGGTGGACGCCGGCGGCCGCGCGAAGGTGGCCTATGACTCCGATCAGGAGGCGATAGTCTCGCTGGCGACAGATGCGGACGGCACCCTCTACGCCGGCAGCGCGCGCAGCGCCGCCATCATCCGGCTGCGGCCGGGGCAGGGCGCGCAGTCGGTGATCACGGCCGCGGGCGAAGTGCTGGCAGCGATCGCGCCCGGCCCGCAGGGGACGCTCTACGCGGTGACGGCCGAGGACGCCATCGTTTACCAGGTGGACCCCGAACGCAAGACCGCGCGCGTGCTGCGTAAGCCCAAGCAGGGGCAGGCGATTGCGCTCACGGTTGACGGCCAGGGGGCGGTGCTCGCGGCCGAAAGCAACCCCGCCGCGCTCGTGCGCATCGGCCCCGGCTATGCGGCGCACGGCGCCTTTATCTCCAAGCCGCAGTCGGCGCCCCCGGGCACGCGCTGGGGCGCGCTGAGCTGCGCGGTGGAGCTCCCCGCCGAAACCACCGCTTCGTTCCAGACCCGCTCCGGAAACAGCGCCGACCCCGACGACCACTGGAGCCCGTGGTCCGCCCTCGCCGCCCTCGACGGCGTCGCCGACATCCTCAGCCCCCCGGCCCGGTTCCTGCAATACCGCGTCGTCCTCGATGCGCAGCAGCCCGGCGTCACCCCGCGCGTGCGTGACGTGGAGGTGAACTACCTGCCGCCCAACTCCGAGCCCACCGTTACCTTCTCCGCCCCCAAGCCCGCGGAGCGGGTGCGCGAGACGGTTGACATCAAGTGGAAGGGCAAGGACCCCGACCGCGACAAGCTGATCTACGACATCTCGGTTTCGGCCAACGGCGCCGCCGCGTGGACCGAGCTCAAGCGCGACCTCGAGGGCGACTCCTACTCCTGGGACACCGCCAAGTCCACCGACGGCGCCTACGAGCTGCGGGTGACGGCGAGCGACCGCCGCTCCAACCCCGGCGCGGCGCTCGAGGGCGATGCCCGGCGCGTGGTGTGGGTGGACAACACGCCGCCCTCGGTGCTGCTGCTGCGCCACACGCTTGCGGTCGGCGCCAAAGGCGTGGTCAGCTTGCGCGGCGCGGCATGGGATGAGTTGAGCCCGGTGCAAGGGGTGGACTACCGCGTGGATGACGGGGAGTGGTCGGCGGCGATGATTGAAGGCGTGGCGGGGAAGCGCCGGGTCTCGTTCAAGGTGGAGACCGCGGAGCTGGCGGCCGGCGGTCACGACCTCAAGGTGCGGGCGTTCGACCAGGCGGGCAACAACGTCGAGGCCGAGATGCGCGTCAAAGTGAAAGAGGCCGCCGCCTCCGAGCCGGGTAGCGAGGGGACAGGGCGCGAGGGGACAGTTCCCAGTCGCCCAGCGTAGCGCCCAGGCCCTGGCGGGAAGGAACTGTCCCCTCCCAGCGAATCGGGCCGCTGGCTAGGCGGCAGCGGGAGGACCGCGTGAAACGATGGCGATGGCTCTGCGCGTTGGCGCTCGCCGGCGCGGTAGCGGCCGGCAGCGACTTTCCCGGCGCCGCGAAGGCCGCCGACAACCCGCCGCCCCTGCGCCTGGAGACCGCGTGGCTGCGCGTCGAGCTTGATCCCGCTTCCGGCGCGGTCATCGGTCTGGCCGCCGACCCCTCCGGCGGCGGAGACTTCTCACATCCCCTGGCGGCGCCAGGCGGCGGCGGTCAGTATGGTATCCGACCCGCCTGCCGCGTCCCTAGGTCGCCCCCGGCGACCGGGATGGCGGTCGTAGACCTAGCCACCGATGACGGGCTGGTCGCGGCGGCTCGCCCGGGCGACGATTTCGCCCTGACCGCCGACCCCTCCGGCGTCGGCGCCATCGCCGACGGACTGCGCATCGGCGATGCACTCGCCGCGCGGATGG
>DATLAK010000001.1 GCA_035527535.1 Armatimonadota bacterium | reverse complement strand
GAGGCAGCGACCGACGATCCGGGCGGCGAGAAACCGTCCGGGGAGGCCATTCCCCATCGCGACCCGCCAATTCAACCCAAGGCAAGCGAAAACAGACCGAAAACCACCGCCTGGTCACCGGGTGTGAATAATGCGGGCTAGAGAAGGATGAACTGCGGCGTGATGCGCTGGTCTACATCATTCCCCACTTCGCCAGCAACGCCGAGCTCGCCAAAGGCCCGAAGATCTTCACCCGGGGCGAGGGGTGCTACGTCTATGACATTGACGGCAGGCGCTACCTCGACACCTTTGCGTCGCTGCTGACTACTATCTGCGGCCACCACCGCCCCGAGGTAGCGCAGGCAATCGAGGAGCAACTGCGGCAGCTCGAGTTCTTCCCTAACTACGTGGATACGTTCACCGTGCCGCTTATCCGCTTGGCGAGGAAGCTCGCGGAGATCATGCCCGGCGACCTGTCGGTGAGCTTCTTCGTCAACAGCGGTTCCGAGGCCAACGAGACCGCGCTCAAGATGGCGCGGCAGTACCACCGCGAGAGGGGGGAGCCGCAGCGGTGGAAGGTCATCGCCCGGCGCAATTCCTACCACGCGACCACGCTCGGCGCCACCTCCGCCACCGGCATCCCGTGGTTTCGCGAGTACTTCGAACCCTTGCTGCCGGGCTACTTCTTCGCGCCCCCGGCGGCGTGCTGCAACTGCGAGCTCGAACTGGAGCCGCAGACCTGCGACCTCGCTTGCCTGCGCGCCATGGAGCGCCTTGCCGAGTGGGAGGGGCCGGGGTCGGTGTCGGCAATCATCATGGACCCCATCCCCGGCTCCAACACCGGCTACCCGCTGCCGCCGGAGGGCTACCTGCGGGGCGTACGCGACCTGTGCGACCGCCACGGCATCCTGCTCATTTTCGACGAGGTGCAGACCGGGTTCGGCAAGACCGGCAAATGGTTCGCCTGTGAGCACTGGTCGGTGGTGCCGGACATCATGACCATCGGGAAGGGGTTCACCGGCGGCTATATCCCGCTGGCGGCGACGGTGACGACGCCCAATGTCGCGGATGTTTTTCGCCGCGGTCCGGGCAGCGAGCTGCGCTCCGGCAGCACCTACGGCGGCCACACCATCGCCTGCGCAGCGACGCTGGCAAACATCGGCATTATCGAGAAGGAAGGGCTCGTGGAGCGCGCGGCGCGGCTGGGGGAATATCTGCGGGACGAGTTGAACAAACTCCACCGGCACCCGATCGTGGGCGACATTCGCGGCATCGGGCTGCTGTGGGCGGTGGAGCTGAAGCCGGATCCCAGGCTCGGCGTCGGCAGTTGGATCCGTGAGTGGTGCTGGGATAACGGCATGATCCTGCGCAACAACGGCGACATCCTGGTGATCGCTCCGGCGCTGGTGATCGAGAAGGACGAGGTGGATCACATGCTGGCGCTAATGGATAGGGCCATCTCCGTTGCCGGCGAGGATGTGCGGGCCAAGCCATGACCCGCCTCATCAGCGAGGGTCAGGTGCTCCGGGGCGAGGGCTACGACGTTCGGGTCGGGGAACGCGGCCGCCTCCGGGTGGAGGTGGGCGGGGAAGGCTACGACATCGAGACCCACCTGTCCTATCCCGGCGCCACGCTTGGCTGGAACGACCTCGGCGAGCGGGGACCGGGCTGCGAACCGGCGTGGCAACCGCACCTGGCGCGTGAGGCGCGAAACGCTGTCGCCGTGCGTGCGGCAGGTGCGCACTATTCCCTCTCGCGTCGCGTCTCGGTTGCTAGGCATCGCGTCATCGTCACCGATACTCTTACCAACACCGGCTACGAGGAGGTCGGCGTCATCTACCGCAATGAGCTGACCAGCCCGCAGCCCTTCCGCCAGTGTCTGCTCGGGGGCGTCGACCGTAGCGGCGCACACCTGACGGCGGAGAACCCCAGCGTCTACGTCGCCCAGGCGCGCAGCCGCCTGGCCTGGCTGGCCGAAGACACCCTGCTGCGTCTGCAGCTTGCGCTGTCATCGTCGGCCAATCGCGTGCGCATGGCGGCGGAGAGGTTATCGCTGCAGCCGGGGCAGAGCTACACCTTCCGCTGGGCGCTGTACCCGCTGCCCGCGGAGGCGGACTACTGGAGATTCATCAACCAGGTGCGGCGCGACTGGGAGGTCAACTTCCGGCTGATCGGCCCGTGGGTGATACTCGACGTGACCGCGCGCATGGACCTAATTCGCGACCACGAGGCGCTGGCGAAGTACCTGGCGCGAAACCGGGCCCAGGTAGTCGCCATCCAGCCGTGGGTGGACTACGAGAACTACAACTCATGGACTGGCCGGCCGACTTCGCGGGCTGAACTGAAACCTCTGCTGCAGGAGGCGATGGCTGCGGTCAAGCGCGTCAACCCCGCCATCATGTGCATCGGCTGCATCGAGTGCAACCTGGTCGGGCTGCCGCAGGATGTAACCGATGCCATCTACGCCACGGTGCGGGATCAGCCACAGGGCCTGTACCCCTTCACGCCGCAGCAGATGGAAATCCTGACCCAGCATGACTTGCGCTGGAAGGATTGCCTGCTGCAGAGCAGAGACGGCCGCTACCGCTACGAGGTGTATTACCGCGGGAGTCACTTCCCGATGATGGCGATCTCGGTATTCGCCGCCCCGGGGAATGACCAGCACAAGTACTGGCTCGATCAGGCCAGGTTCCTGCTGGAGGACGTCGGCCTTGACGGTCTCTACATAGATCAGTTCAGCCTCGCCTTCAACGACGAGCAGCGCTACTCATACCATGCGTGGGACGGCACCACGGTTGACATCGCCCCTGCCACCGGGCGCATCGCCGCCAGGTACACCGACGGGGCCCTGGTGAGTATCGGCGCCCAAGAGAGCCTGGTCGAATACGTCTTGAGCAAGGGCCGCTACATGGTGGCCAACACCTTCCCGGCCTCGCCCGAGATGCAGTCTCTGCGGGTGCACCGCTTCAACGAATCGGAGTGGAACATTGACCCGCTGGGCTGGCGCGCGGGTACGGAGCCGCCGCTGGCCTCCTACCCCTGCGCGGGGCACCTGAGCACTCCCATCGCCCTGGGCTTCCGCCCCGGCCGGCTGGGCGAAAAGGGGAGGCAGGATTACGCCAGGCTCATCATGAAGGCCGCGATCATCTACCTGCGCCACGGCCTGCTGTACTACCATTACCCAACCGAGATCCCGCAGAGCGGCCCCGGCGCCGGGGAGTACGGAGCCATCAATCATATGTTCCCCATCACGCCGGTCGAGCTACATCCGGGGTGGATCGTAGGCAAGGAGCGGATCGTGACCTGCGTGTCAGGTGAGTACCGGTGGGCCAATCGGCGCAAACCGAAGGTGCTGGTGTTCGACCTCAACGGGCGGGCGGTCACGCCCCAGGCGACCTTGCAGCGTGACGGCAGCCGCTGGGTGGTGAAGCTGCAGCTGCGGGACTGGCAGGAGATGGCGGTGCTGGAGTAGGCTTGCGGACGGAGGGACAAACGATGGTCTTGCACGATTCGCAGAAAGAGCTGCTGCGCGACAAGGTGTGCGACCTGCTGTGGGAAGTGGGAATGCGCATCGAGCACGAGAAGATCGAGGCGGACATGGTGCGCCTGGGCTGTGAGCGCAGCCCGGGGCGGCGTATGCGCATCCCGCGCGGCCTGATCGAGGACTTCGTGGCCTCACAGCGCAGGACGCAGCCGCTGGACAGCGACATCGAGCGGTTCTTCCGCAACTTCGGGATCATTGACTGGGGGCACTTCCTCATCTGGACCGGACGGCGCGAGGCGGAAGAGGCCCGTATGCGCGAGGGAGTGCGCACCTCCATTTTCGACTGCGGGCCCACCAAGTATTACGACTATCCGACCGGGCGCGTGCTGCCAGTGGACACCGACATCTTCGTCACCATGAAGAAGTGGGCGCACACCGTGCCCGAGATCGGCTACACCAGCACGTGGTACCGCCAGGACGTTCCAGCCCCGACCGAGCGGATCGAATCCCTGGCGCTCGGCCTGAAGATCACCGACAAGGTGGGAGGCATCGAGGCCATCTACCCCGAGCACATCAAGTACCTGCAAGCGATCGGGGAAGTTGTCACCGGTCGCCCGCGCGAGACGGCGTACATCTGCGGGTCGCAGTGCATCACGCCGCCGCTGACCCTCGACCGGCGCTCCGCCAGCGAGACGGTGGAGCGCGCCGCGCGGCGCGTCGGCAAGTTCTACGTGGCCTCGATGATGACCATCGGCCTCAACACGCCCGTGACGTTGGCGGCGGCGATGACGATGATGGCGGCCGAGATTCTGGGCGGCATGGTCGCGGTCTTCACCCAGGACTCGGAGGCCGATATCAGCGGGCGCGCGCTTGCGTCGGCGGTTGACATGCGCAATGCGCAGGTGACCTATGCCACGGCGGATTGCACCATCGTCAACCTCGGGGTAAAGGAACTGTTCGACGCGCACTTCGGCGGGCACCTGCGGGTGGATAACTTCTTCACCGCCGCCGCCAAGCGCCCGGGGCTGCAGGCGGTAGCGGAGTGCTTCGCCGCCGCGGAGAGGTTTGCGCGCCTGCAGGGGGTGAGCGATGTCGCCTACCCCGGGGTGGGAACGCTCGACAACAACGGCACCGGCTCCCCGACGCAGGCGGTGCTCGACCTCGAGATCCGCAAGGGCCAGTTCATGGGCCGGGGGGTGACAACGGATGACGTGGCCATCCCGTTTGCCGAGATCTGCGAGCGCGTCCAGCGGGAGAAGGACTTCCTCGCCACCGATCACACCCTCGAGCATTTCCGCGAGCTGCGCGCCTCGTCCATCTTCCGCACCGATGACCCGGCCGCCGGTGGCTGGGCGGGGGATGAGAAGGCGATCCTCGACCGCTGCGATGAGATGTGGCGCGAGCGCCTCGAGGCCTACGCGCCGCCGCAGTTGCCGGATGACAAGCTGAAGGCGCTCGATGAGATCGTCGCCGCGGCACGGCGCGAGCTGCTAGGAGGATAAGGATGCGCGATGCGTTGCAGTTGCTGGAACAGATGCAAACCATTCGCCGGTTCGAGGAAACGGCCAAGCAGCTCTACCACAAGGGCCTGGTGTACGGGGCGCTGCATCTGTACATCGGCGAGGAGGCGGTGGCGGTCGGCGTATGCTCGGCCCTGCGCGAGGACGACTACTTCACCAGCACCCACCGCGGGCACGGCCACTGCATCGCCAAGGGCGGCGACCTCGGGCGGATGATGGCCGAACTGCTGGGCCGCGAGACAGGCTACAGCCGGGGGCGCGGCGGCTCCATGCACCTGTTTGCGCCGGAGATCGGACTGCTGGGGGGCAACGGGATCGTGGGCGCCGGCATCCCCATCGCCACCGGCGCGGCCTACGCGGTCAAGTATCGCGGCGGTGACCAGGTCGTCATCTGTTTCTTCGGCGATGGCGCGGCCAACCAGGGCACATTTCACGAAAGCTTGAACATGGCCGCCCTTTGGCAATTACCGATAGTCTACGTGTGCGAGAACAACCACTACGCGGCGACCACAGCGGTGACGGAAAGCCTGTGCGTCCCGGATGTCGCGATGCGCGCCGCAGGTTACGGCATCTCCGGCGAGGTGGTTGACGGTAACGACGTGCTGCTGGTCCGCGAGACGGCGAAGCGCGCCATCGCTCGTGCCCGCGCTGGCGAGGGCCCGTCATTGCTCGAGTGCAACACTTACCGCTATGAGGGCCACTGCATGGTGCTGCACGACCACCGGCACCGTCCGCGCGGGGAGGAGGAGGGCTGGCGCCGCCGAGATCCGATCACTTGTCTCGAACGAAGGATGCTCGCCAGTGGCGACGTCACTCCAGCCGAGGTCGAGGACGTCCGTCGCCGCGCTGACGCGGCGGTCGCCGCGGCGGCGGCTTTCGCAATGGAGAGCCCATATCCCGATTCTGCCACCTTCATCGCCGAGCATCCCCGGGGGAACTGGCAATGCGTGAGATAACCTACACTGCGGCCATCGGCGAGGCTCTGTTTGAGGAGATGGAGCGCGCCCCATCGGTCTTCCAGATAGGAGAGGACATTGGGCGCTTCGGCGGCGTGTGGCAAACCCAGAAGGGGCACCTGCAACGCTTCGGCGCGATGCGGGTGCGGCGGACGCCGGTTTCGGAGTCGGGGTTCATCGGTGTGGCGGTAGGCGCAGCGCTGGCAGGGCTGCGGCCGGTGGTGGAGATCATGTACGTTGACTTCATCACTACCGCTATTGACCAGGTCGTGAACCAGGCCGCCAAGTTGAGTCTGATGTCGGGCGGGGCAGTCAAAGTGCCGCTGGTGATTCGCGGACAGCAGGGCGCCGGCACGCGCGAAGCGGCGCAGCATTCACAGAGCCTGGAGGCCTGGTTCGTACACACACCGGGGTTAAAGGTGGTAATCCCCTCGACACCCTATGACGCCAAGGGGCTGCTCAAGAGCCCCATCCGCGACGACGAGCCAGTGATCTTCCTGGAGCACCGCCTGCTCTACGGCGTCAAGGGGGAGGTGCCGGACAAGGAATACCTGGTGCCCATCGGCAAGGGGGTGATTCGCCACCCGGGGGCGCATCTGACCGTCATCTCGACGTCATACTTCCTGCGCCTTGTGCTGGCAGCGGCGCAGGAGCTGGCCCCGGAGGGGATCGAGGTCGAGGTCATGGACCCTCGCACTCTGATGCCCCTCGACCTGGGGTTGATCATCGAGTCGCTGCGTAAGACCCACCGCCTCCTCGTCATCCAGGGGGCGACCGCGGTCGCGGGCATGGGTGCCGAGATCGTGCGCCAGGTGGTGGAGAACGCGTTCAATCTGCTCGACGCGCCACCGCGGGTGATCGGCGGTGCGCACGTGCCGATGCCCTATAGCCCGGGGTTGGAGGATCTCTGCCTGCCGCAGACAGACGACATCAAGGCCGCCATGAGGCGGATGGCGCAGACGGCAAGCGGATGGCCGTCCTTGCCGGGCGGCCCCGGCGCGACAGTCAGGCGAGCTACAAATCAGCGAGCCCCACTTTTCGGCCCTCCTTGAGCGACAGGCGGATCGCGGTGGCGATGGCGACGGGTTCGATCATCTGCGCGTAGGACTTGGGCGGGCGGCGCGTGCGTACCATCTCGCGCACCTGCTCCAGGATGCGCGCCGCCCCGTACGGGAACTCGAAATCTCCCAGGTTGGGCGAATGAATCGCCCCCCACCGACTGTACGCGCTCGCGTAGAACGAGCAGTGGTAGGTCGGCCCGGCGTCGCAGTGGAGCATCCCGCCGCAGGATGGCCGATCGGGCCGACCGCCATAACCCAAGTGGACGAACACCTGCGGCGCTTGCCCCATCGCCTCCACGGATTCCACCCCGTCGCCGAAGAGGTGCAAAGCCAGGCTGATGGCATGAATCAACGCCGCCATGTGTAGCGACCCGCCGCGGACGGTGCCAAACGCCGGCTTCTCCAGCTCCGCAAACCGATCGCGAAACCGGGCCGCGTGCGGCAGCTCGCCCAGAATCGAGGCCGACATTATCAGCGTATCGCGCCGCTCGGCCAACTCGACCAGGGCCCGCGCATCGCCCACGTCGAAGGCGAACGGCTTGTCTATGAACGTCGGCACGCCCTTCTCGATGCCCGGGGTCGCCAGCTCCCGGTGATCCGATCCATCGCCATTGCAGTCGGCGATGAACACCAGGTCCACGTCATCCGAGATTTCGGCGAATGTGTCGCACACCCTGGGCTTGCTGTCGAAGACCGCGCTGAAGTTCTCAGCCACCCAGCGATCTTCGTCCCAAACTCTGGTGATGCGGAACCCCTCGACCGCGGGGACGGTCATGGCGGTGCGGTCAGCATGGCGGGTATAGAAGTAGTAGTGCGCGCCGCCGGTCTGCCAACTGTACTTGGCCAGCCGCCCCTGCGGCAACGGGTAGGCCAGCAGCACGGGATCGTGCCGGTCCATCAGCGCGCCGTAGTACGCGCCGTGCGTATCACAGCGAATCAAGCCCACGCGAATATCGTCGTTCATGCAGATGCCTCTGAGGTCACCGGAAATGTCATTCCGAACCTGCCTTATTGAATCTCGCGTAATAGGTTTGATTTCTTGGTGCAGCTATGATATGCTGTAGGCATGAAAGCGCACATTGGCGGCCGACGAAACTTTGCCGGTTTGGAGAAGCGCAGGTTGAAGGCGGCCCGGCTGTTTGCGAAGG